>NZ_DAINNK010000039.1:0-24811 GCF_036735925.1 Povalibacter sp. | reverse complement strand
CAAGCTGCGCTTTCTCTATTTCGACAGCAGCTCCGCATCCGAACGCAGCATCCAGAAGGAGATCGAGTTCGGCGGCGAGACCTTTCCGTTCGAAGCCAATGTCAGGGTCGATTTCGACGTCACGATCATGGAGCTGGCCTACGAGTATTCGTTCCTGAAGCGCGACAACCTGGAACTCGCCGGCACGATCGGCCTGCACAACCTGAGCGTGAAGGCCGGATTGTCTGCTGCCGCGGCCAGCAACGTGGGCTTCGGCGGCATCGATCGCGAAGCCAAGGCCGACGGCGACGGACCGCTGCCGGTCATCGGGCTGCGCGGCGTGTGGGCGCTCAGCGATCATTTCTATTTCGACGCCCAGGCGCAGTTCTTCGCACTCGAATTCGACGAATACGACGGCAGCCTCCAGGACTACAAGCTGAGCTTCAACTGGTTTCCGCTGAAGAACCTCGGCGTCGGCGTGGGCTACAACCAGTTCACGACGAAGCTTGACGTGGACAAGACGAACTTCCTCGGAACGCTGCGGCTGGAATACGGCGGTCCCTTGCTGTTCGTCACGGGCGCGTTCTGAACGACGCGCAGCCTTTGCTTTCACCGAGACAGGAGACGCACATGAAAAAGCCATCTCTCTTCGTTCTGGCATTGCTGGCGGCGATGGCCGTGGGAGCCGCGGAGGACTATGACGGCAGCAAGCCCATGATCTGCGCACCCGCGAACGGTCACGACTGCACGCCGGCCGAGAAGACCTGCAAACGTCTCAAGCCCGAAGAAGGCCGCGACGTCAACCTGTACATCGACGTGGCGAAGATGCAGGTCAAGACGCCGTACCGCACCGCCGAACTGCCGATCCAGAACGTCAGCAACAACACGAAATCGCTGATCCTCCAGGGCACCAGTCTCGAGTTCGTCTGGGCGGCGACCGTCAATCGCACCACCGGCCGGCTCACCGTGGCGATTGCGGATCGCGAAGGCGCCTACGTGATCTTCGGTCAATGCAAGCTTGGCGAGGCGAGCAGCCAGTGAGTTCAGTCATGCCGCAGGAGCAGCCCGAAATGCCCGCGGATGCATCGCTGATGCATCGCTATCTCGATCCGGCGACGAGCCTGGCCGAAATCCTGTTCGGGCTCATCATGACCCTGACGTTCACGCTGAGCGCCGGCCTGCTGGTTGCGGACGAGGGGCGCGAAGGCGCCCGGCAGCTTCTCATCGCCGTCATCGGCTGCAACGTGGCCTGGGGCATCATCGACGCCATGCTGTACCTGGTGGGACAGCTCTTCGATCGCGGGCGACTGCGCCGGCTGGGCCGTGCGATTCGTGCGAATCCCACCGATGCGCGAACCCGTGAGCTCGTCGCCGGCGAACTCGATCCGTTGCTGGGCGAGATCCTGCCGTCCGCCGAACGCGACGTGCTGTATGCGCGCATCGCCGACAACGTCGCGCAGCGACCCGAACGACTGACGCAGATCACGCGCGAGGACTGGCTCGGCGCGATGGTGAGTTTCGTGCTCGTCGTGATCACCAGCATTCCCGCCGCGATTCCGTTCCTGCTCATCGACCAGGCCCAGGTGGCGCTGCGCGTCTCGAACCTGGTGCTGCTGGCGCTGTTGTTCGTCGTGGGCGCGAGCTGGGCGCGCTACACCCTGAGCCGGCCGTGGATCGTCGGAACCGTGCTGCTGGTGTGCGGGACGGCGCTGGTGCTGGCGGCCATTGCGCTCGGCGGCTGATGGTCATCGCAATGGGGGTCCTCCTCGTGAAAAATTTTCGTGGGCGCGCGGCTTCGATCGGCTTCGGCCCGGCGCTGTTCGCCGCCGCTCCTGCGCACGCTTCGCTCTTCACCGGCGACACGCTGGACGCCGTCGCCAACGTGCTGGCGTGGATCGTGCTGTTCATCGCGCCGGCCGTGGCGATCGCGGTGTTCTGGATCGTCCACATCATGCCGGAGAAGATCGCGGAGAAACGCCATCATCCGCAGGCGAGCGCCATCAAGACGCTCTGTCTGCTGTCGCTGTTCTTCGGTGGCCTGCTCTGGCCGCTCGCATGGCTGTGGGCCTATTCCAAGCCCGTCTTCCACAAGCTCGCCTACGGCACCGATCGGGAGGAGCACGGGCACGGCACCGTCTACGTTGCCGAGGAAGGAATGGCCGATCCTGAAGTGATGCGTGCTGCGGACCCGAAGGAGAACTGACATGGAAATTCTCCTGCTCGGCATCTACTCGTTCTTCGTCTGGCTGATCTTCTTCAAGTACCAATGGCTGCCGTGGAACACGGTGAGCCAGGTGATCGTGATCACGCTGCCGATCATCGGCATCACGCTGCTCATCCTGTTGCTGAACATCGTCGCGCCCTCCTCCGCCGACGTGCGCGTCGTCAACTACGTGGTCTCGATCAATCCGCGCGTGAACGGGCTGGTCACGGAAGTGCCGATCGAACCGAACCGTCCCATCCGCAAGGGTGAAGTGCTGTTCCGCATCGATCCCACGCCATTCGAACTGGAAGTCAATGCGCTGAATGCGCAGCTGACGCAGCTCGATGCGCAACTCGTCACGGCGAACGCCAACCAGCGCGGCCTGAACCAGCAGCTCGCCAATGCGCGCGCCAGCAAGGAATCGGTCGCCTCGAAACTCAAGCTGGCGCAGACCCGCGAAGGCCAGCTGCGCGAACTCGCGCGCACCGGCGCGGGCAGCCAGTTCGATTACGAGCAGGCGCAGAACGACGTCGTGAACCTGCAGGCGCAGCTCGCCGCCGCCGCGGCCACGGAAGCGCAGGTGCGCGAGAAGCTGGCGGCGAGAACCGTCAGCGGCGAACAGGACGAGATCGCGAACGTCAAGGCGCAGATCGCGCGGGCGCAGTCGCAGCTCGCCGATGCGCAATGGCAGCTCGACCAGTCGACCTATCGCGCGCCGGCGGACGGCACCGTCGTTTCGCTCGCGCTGCGTCCGGGCGCGATGGCCGTGCCGCTGCCGATGACGCCGGCCATGACCTTCGTCGAGGACGAGCAATGGATCATGGCCATCTTTCACCAGAACGAAGTCCGCAAGATCAAGCCCGGCCAGGAAGCCGAGATCGCGCTCAAGATGTATCCGGGCCGGATCATCAAGTGCAAGGTCGACTCCATCATGTGGGCGACGGCCCAGGGCCAGCTGCCCATCGGCGGCATGAACACCGCGTCCGGCGTGGCGCCGATTCCGCCGCACAGTCTCGCCGTGCGCCTGCTCGCGGACCGTCACGACAAGGAACTGTTCATGGCCTCGGGCGCGATCGGCAACGGCGCGATCTACACCGACAGCGGCGCGCCCATCCACATCATCCGCAAGGTCATCATCCGGGTCGGCGCCAAGCTCGACTGGCTGATCCTGAAACTGCACTGAGCCGTTCGCCGTGCCGCGCCTTCCGCTACGTCTCTCCCCGCTGGCAGCGATCGTGCTGCTCGCGACGGGCTGCGCGGTCGCGCCGCCGCCCGCACCCGACGAAATCCGGCAGCAGGCCATGGGCGACGTCGATGTGAGTCGCGCATGGCAGGCTGCAGCGACCGACGCCGCGCAGGTGCAGGACAACTGGCTCGCATCGTTCGCCGATCCGCAGCTCGATGCGCTGGTGCAGGAGGCGCTGGCCCACAACCCGGATCTGAGGATTGCCGCGGCGCGCGTCGAACAGGCGGCGCAACATCTCGTGGTGGCGCAGTCCGGCCTGAAGCCGAGTGTCGGGATTGCCGGTACCGGCGGCATGAAGGGCGGCGGTGGCGGCGATACGAGTTCGGCACTGCAGGGAATCGTCGCCGCGGCCACGTGGGAACTCGACCTGTGGGGACGCGTGCGCTATGCGCGCAACGCGGCGCGCGAATCCCATGCATCGACGCAGGCCGACTTCGAGTTCGCGCGTCAGTCGCTGGCGGCCGCCACGGCGAAAGCGTGGTTCAGTGCGATCCGCATGACTCGACGCGCCGCCATCGCTCGCGAGATGGCGGCCTCGGCCCAGCGGCTCGAGTCGCTGGCCGAAGATCGCGAGCGCGTCGGCGTCGGCACCGAAACCGAAACGGCACAGGCCCGCGCCAGCGCGCGCGATCTCGAAGACACGCTGCAGCAGCTCGAACTGGCGCGTGGACAGGCGCTGCGCGCACTGGAAGTGCTGATCGGCCGCTACCCCGCCGCGGACGTCGCAACACGCGCGGACCTCGTGCCCCTGCCTGGACCGATGCCTGCGGGCCTGCCGCTGCAGATGCTGGAACGCCGTCCCGATGTGATCGCCGCAGAACGGCGCGTCGCCGCCGCCTTCAATCGCATCGGCGAGGCAAAGGCCGCGCGCCTGCCGCAGCTTTCCCTCAACCTGAACTTCGGCGCATGGGACAGCGAGATCCTGCAGCTCAAGGAGGATTTCGAAAATCCCGCGGGCGGTCTCGGTGCGCGGCTGCTGGCCCCGCTCTACCAGGGCGGCGCGCTCAACGCGCGGGTCGAGATCCGCACGCTCGAACAGAAGGAGGCGCTCGCCGCCTACGCAGGCGTTGCGCTGCGCGCACTCAACGAAGTGGAAGACGCGCTGGCCGCGGGCGCGACGCTGGCGAAGCGCGTGTCGCTGCTGACGCAGTCGCTCGACGAGCAGACGACGACGCTGAACCGGGTCCAGGAACGCTTCGACGTGGGCCGGATCGACCGGCGCACCGTCGAACAGCAGCGCATCAGCGTCGAGAACGCGAGGATCGCCCTGCTCGATGTCCGCACCGAGGCGCTGACGCAACGCGTGAATCTGCACCTTGCGCTCGGCGGCAGTTTCGATGTCCCGCAACGTCAGGCGGATGCACGGCCATGACGCCTATCGGCGCCGCACCCGGAAGGCAGGATCCATGAACACGAATGCGTCGCACGACATCACGCGGATCTTTCTCACGATCCTCGTCATCGCCGCGCTGATCGTGGGGAGCCTGTGGACGCTGCTGCCGTTCGTCGGCGCGCTCATCTGGGCGACGACCCTGGTCGTCGCCACGTGGCCGCTGTTGTCGTGGTTGCAGCGCCGGTTTCGCGACAGCCGCACCCTGGCAGTGATCGTCCTTACGGTTGCGGTGCTGCTGATCTTCATCACGCCCATCCTGCTCACCGCTTCGGCGCTCATCGACGCGGCGCATCGCGCCCCGGCGGTGGTGCGCGACTTCGTCGCCGAGGGGATTTCGCCGCCGCCTGCCTGGGTCGCGGGCATTCCCGTCGTCGGCGCGAGGATTGCCGAACGCTGGCAGGCAGTGAGCGCCGTGGGGCCGGATGCTCTGATCGAGATGCTGCAGCCGTTCCTGCGCTCCGCGTCGGCCTGGATTCTTTCCATCACCGGCGACCTGGGCGCATTGCTCCTGCACATCCTGCTGACCGTGGTGCTGGTCGCGATCCTCTACGCACAAGGAGAGACGGCGGCGCGCGGTGTTCTCGCATTCGCCCGCCGGCTCGGCGGGACACGCGGCGAAGAGACCGCCCAGCTTGCCGGCAAATCGGTACGCAGCGTCGCGCTGGGCGTGGTCGTGACCGCGCTGGTGCAGTCGCTGCTGGCCGGGCTCGGACTCTGGGTCTGCGGTGTGCCGCATGCAGCCGTGCTGACAGCCGTCATTTTCGTCTGCGGTGTGGCGCAACTGGGGCCGCTGCCGGTGTTGCTGCTGGCAATCGGGTGGCTCTACTGGAGCGGCTCGTCGGGCTGGGGCACGGCGCTGCTGATCTGGAGCATTCCGGTCGTCGCGCTCGACAACATCCTGCGGCCCATGCTCATCCGTCGCGGCGTCGAGCTGCCGATGCTGCTGATCATCGCCGGCGTGATCGGCGGCCTGATCGCCTTCGGCGTGCTCGGGCTGTTCATCGGACCCGTCATCCTCGCCGCGACCTACACGCTGCTGCAGGCCTGGATCGCCGAGTACACGACACAAGCCACCGGTGCTTCATGAAACCTTCGGTCAACTGGCTGCTGATCTTCATTCCGATCTCGCTCGCCGCGGAACATGCCCACGTCGCCGATCCCGTGGTGTTCTTTTCCGCGGCACTTGCGATCCTGCCGATCGCCGCGCTGATCGTGCGGTCGACCGAACAGGTCGCCATGCGCACCGGCGACGCCGTCGGCGGTCTGCTGAATGCCACGTTCGGCAACGCGCCGGAACTCATCATCGCCCTGGTCGCGCTGAAGGCGGGATACCTCGACATGGTGCGCGCCTCCATCATCGGCGCCATTCTCGCCAACCTGCTGCTGGCGCTCGGCGTCGCCTTCTTCGTCGGCGGCATCCGCCACAGGGAGCAGGTCTTCAACCCGCGGGCGACGCGCATCTACAGCACCATGATGCTGCTCGCCGCGATGAGCCTCGCGGTGCCGAGCGCTTTCAGCCGCTACTTCGCACCCGAAGGCACGATGCGACAGGAGCAGATGCTCAACCTCGGCATCGCCGGCGTGCTGCTGTTCGCGTACGTGTTGTACCTGATCTTTTCGCTCAAGACCCACTCGCATACTTTCGCCAGCGCCGAGGGGGGCGGTTCGCATGGTCATCACGAAGGTCCCGTATGGAGCATGCCGCGCGCCATCGGCAGCCTCGTCGGCGCATCGGTGCTTGCAGCATGGATGAGCGAAGTCCTCGTCGGCGCCGCCGAAGGGACGGGACAGGCGCTGGGCATGTCGCAGATCTTCATCGGCATCGTGTTCCTGGCGATCGTCGGCGGTGCGGCGGAAAGCGGTTCCGCCATCGCCATGGGCGCGAAGAACAAGGTGGATCTGTCCGTCGGCATCGCGCTCGGCAGCTCGATCCAGATCGCGCTGTTCGTCGCGCCGCTGCTGGTGTTCGCGAGCTACCTGATCGCACCGGCGCCGCTCGAACTGTCGTTCAGCCGCGCCGAAGTCGGCTCTCTCTTTCTCGGCGCATTGATAGGCACGGTGGTCTGCGGCGACGGCCAGTCGAACTGGTTCAAGGGCGCGCAGCTCATCACCGTCTACCTGATCATCGCCATGATGTTCTATTTCATGCCGGAGACCGGCTGATTCCGTCGTCACCCCAGAGGAGCTTCCAATGAAACGCCCGATTCTCGTTGCAACATTCGCCGCATTGTCAGCGCTCGCTCTGACGAACCTGGCAGCAGCCTCCGAGCCGCTGCAGGTAAAGAACGCCGAGACCCTGACGGCCACGGTCGTGTCGGTCGATGCCGCGACCCGCATGGTCACGCTGAAAGGCCCCAGCGGACGGACCGAGACGCTGGAGGTGGCCCCGGAGGTGCGCAATCTCGCGCAGGTCAAGGCAGGCGACCAGGTCGTGGTGCGCTACTACGAAAGTCTCGCGGCCGACATCCGCAAGAAAGGCGCGGCGGCGCCCACCAACGTGAAGGAGTCCGGCGTTGCGGCTGCTGCACCGGCAGGCACGAGGCCGGGAGCCGTCGTCGGCAACACGGTCAATTCGACCGTGGTGATCGAATCGGTCGACCGCACGGCGAATACCGTCACGTTCAGGAACGAGGACGGCATCACCCACACCGTCGCAGTGAAGAAGCCTGAATCCCAGAAGTTCATCGCCGGTCTGAAGAAGGGAGATCAGGTCGACATCTCCTACTCGCAGGCATTGGCGGTCAGTGTCGAACCCTCGCCTTGATCGTACGCAGGCATCGGCACGAGGTGGAACATGCTGCGATCGTCCATGCTCGTCGTTGCCGGCCTGCTGACGTCTCTCTGCTTCAGCACCGCAGCGACGTCGCAAGGCACTGCCGCACACGAGCGCCCGCGGGTGGCGCTCGTGCTCGCGGGCGGCGGCGCCAAGGGCGGTGCGCACGTGGGCGTGCTCAAGGTGCTCGAAGAGCAGCGCGTGCCGATCGATTGCATTGCCGGCACCAGCATGGGTGCGCTGATCGGCGGCGGCTATGCCTCGGGCATTCCCGCCGCCGAGATCGAGAAATTCCTGATCGATGTCGACTGGAAGAAAGTCGTCGGCTCGCAGGGCCGGCGCCAGTTCGAGCCGATCGAGCAGAAGCGCGCCGGCGCGACCTACAGCAATGATTTCGAATTCGGCCTGACCGGCGAAGGCCTGCAGGCGCCGGGCGGCCTGATCGACACGAACAACGTCGAAGATCTGCTGCGCGTCTACGTCGCCCAGGCGCGGCTGGAAACCGACTTCGACCGGCTGCCCATTCCGTATCGCGCCGTCGCCACCGACATGGTATCGAGCCGGATGATCGTGCTGCGCGAAGGCGATCTGGCCACGGCCATGCGCGCCAGCATGGCCATTCCCGGTGCGTTCGCGCCGGTGCTGATGAATGGCATGGTGCTGTCCGACGGCGGGCTCGTCCGCAACATTCCCATCGACGTCGCGCGCGAGCTGTGCGGCGACGTGGTGATCGTCGTCAATCTCGTCGAACCGGCGGCCGATCCGAAGAAGCTTCACAGCGCCGTCCAGCTCCTGAGCCGCACCATGGACGTGATGATCATCGCCAACGAGGAACTGCAGCTGCAGAGCCTGCGCGACTCCGACATCCGCATCGACGTCGAGATGGGTTCGATCGGCACCGCGGATTTCGAGCGGGTTCCGGAAACCGTGCCGCTCGGCGAAGCGGCGGCGCGGAAGATGTCGGCGGCGTTGTCGCGCTTTGCGCTGCCCGAGCAGGAGTATCTCGCCTGGCGCACGGCGGTCACGGCGTCGCAGCACTTCGAGGTGAAACTCGCGGACGTACGCTTCGAAGGTCTGAAGCACGTCAATCCGGAGTATCTGGCGGAAGTCAGCGCGCTGAAGCCGGGCGATACCGTCGATGCCGCCTCCATCAGTCATGAAGCGCAGCAGCTCGCGGTCCTGCAGGATCTGGATACGGTCGGCTATCGGCTCGACGGCGATCGCGACGCGCCGACCCTCACCTGGCTGCCGCGCGAGAAGGACTGGGGTCCCAACTATCTGAAAGTGGACATGGGCGCCTACGCCTCCGCGGAAGGCGACCTGATGTTCTCGATCTACGGCCGGCACACGCGCACCTGGCTGAACAAGCTCGGCGCCGAGTGGCGCAACCAGGTGCAGATCGGCAGCGAGTCCCTGTTCTCCACCAGCTTCTTCCAGCCGCTCGATCTCGCGCACCGGTTCTTCGTCGAACCGCAACTCTTCTATTCCCGCTCGCTGGAAGACATCTTCCGGGACCAGGAACGGGTTGCGCGCTACCAGTTTCAGAATGCGACCGGACTGCTCGACCTGGGCGTCAACATCGGCCCCTACGCGCAGGGGCGCGTCGGCTACGTGTACACGCGCCGCAACGTCGATGTCGACATCGGCTCGCAGGTCATGCCGGAGGGCGAGCCGATCGATGCCGGCCTGAAGGTTTCGGCGGTCTACGACAGTCGCGACAATGCATTCAGCCCGACGCGCGGACTCGCTGCGACCATCGAGTACCTGCAGAGCGACGAGTCGATGGGCGGCGAACGCGAGTGGGAGCGCATCGAGGCGGGCCTCGGCGTCGCGGTCCCGTTCCGTCGCGATGTCCTGTGGGTGACGCTCGCAGGAGGCTCCGACCTGTCCGGCAATCTGCCGCCCGATCGCGCCTTCGCGCTCGGCGGCCCCGGCAGCTTTCCGGGTTTCGAGCTGGGCGAACTTCGCGGCGACAGCTACTGGACCCTGAGCACGAACTATCTCTGGAAAGTGAAAGACGTCATGCCGATCCGCAATCTCGCGCTGTACGCGGGCCTCGGCCTCACGGGCGGCGCCATGTACGACCGCATCGACGAAGGCGAAACCGGCGAGATGTACGGCGGATCGCTCTTCCTCACCGGAAGAACCCAGATCGGTCCGTTGACGCTCGGTGTGGCGAGCACCTCGATGGATTCCTGGAGCGTCTGGCTCAGCGTCGGACGGCCGCTCGGTCACGGCACGATCCTGGAACGGGGCATTTTCCGCTAAGAGGGGTCTATACATATATATGCAGGCCGTCGCCCTGCCCGGCCTTTCATTGCCCCTCACACTTATCGACATGCCGCTGCTTCTCGCCGACGCTTCAGGCAACGAGGAGTCGGCATGTCTGGACGGGTCTGGCGTAGTTCAACGGTTCTGCTGATTGCTGCAATGAGCAGTTCCGCGGCGAATGCCGCGGACTGGCACGAGCTGTTCAAGGACCCGCAGGACGGGCGTATGGATGCGAGCGCCTGGTTGCTGGATCGCAAGGGCTTCCTGCCCGTTCCCGTGATCATCACGGAGCCCGCCGTCGGCTACGGCGGCGGTGTCGCGCTGGCGTTCTTTCACCGCAAACCGCCGGTGCCCGGCGCCGAACAATCGTTCGCGCCGCCGAGCGTCACCGGCGTCATGGGCGCGGCCACCGAAAACGGCACCAGGCTCGGCGGTCTCGGGCATCTGGGCATCTGGCGCAACAACACGGTGCGTTACACCGGCGCCGTCGGCGCGATGGACATCAATCTCACGTTCTATGGCGGCGAGAATTTCCCGCGCCTCGGCGAGAACGGCATCGGCTACAACATGAAGGGCTGGGCGACGTTCCAGCAGGTGATCTGGAAGCTCGGCAAGTCGGATTTCTGGATCGGCCCGCAGCTCATCTATCTCGACGCCGATACGGGACTCGACGAGGACGATGCGCCGCCGATCTTCGAACAGCTCAACGGCAAGGTGGAGAACCTCGGCGCGGGTGTCGTCGTTCAGTACGACACCCGCGACAACATTTTCACGCCGAGCCGCGGACTGCAGTCCGAATGGTACGTACGCGAACACTGGGGTTCGTTCACGCAGGACTTCGACTACACCGAAGTCGACGGCAAGAACCGCTGGTTCCTGAACCCGGATCCGAAGTGGGTCGTGGCGCTGCGGCTGGATACGAACTTCACGTCGGGCGATGTCCCCTTCTATGCCCTGCCATCGATCAATCAGCGCGGCATTCCGAAGGGACGCTACCAGGGCGATGCCGTGCTCACGACGGAAGTCGAGACGCGCTACGACATCGACGGACGCTGGTTTGCCGTCGCGTTTGCCGGTGTCGGCAGTGCGGCGGATTCCTTCGGCGAACTCGACAACGAATCGGCCCGCTGGGCCGGCGGAGTCGGCGGGCGTTACCTGATCGCACGCGCGCTCGGCTTGCAGGTGGGGATCGACGTCGCGAAGGGCCCGGAGGAATGGGCCTTCTATCTGCAGACGGGCAGCGGCTGGGGATTCTGAATCAGTAGAACGAATATCCCAGCGAGGTCGTGATGCCGTAGTCGTCCTTCTCCGCCGTCGCATCCGGCGGATGGCTGTCGTACGACTGATACAGCGACAGGTCGAGATAGAAGTCCGACACGATTTCACGACGCAGCGACAGGTTGCCGGTGGTGCGATAGCGGCCCGATTCGGTGATGCTCGGATACACCACCAGGCTGGCGTTGAGACTCACCTTCGGCGTGTTGAACTTGAAGATGCGCCACGTGCCGCCGAGCAATCCT
Source organism: Povalibacter sp. (assembly GCF_036735925.1). NCBI lineage: Bacteria > Pseudomonadati > Pseudomonadota > Gammaproteobacteria > Steroidobacterales > Steroidobacteraceae > Povalibacter > Povalibacter sp. Next base: position 13,426 of record NZ_DAINNK010000039.1, on the reverse strand, counting down.
TCGAGACTTTCCTGGCTGGTTTCCTCGCCGGTCGCCCATTCCTTGGTGGCGGCCAGGCCGATCACGCCCGACAGTTCGCTGCGCGGCGTCTGCACGAAGTACATGCCCAGGCCGCCGCCCAGCGTCCATCGCGCCTCGATGCCCGTTTCCTCGTTGCGTTCGAGCGAAGTCAGGCCGGCCCAGAAGCGCCGGTTCGGTCGCAGCCACTGATAGCTGTAGCTGAGCGTGTCGCGGTCGAGCGTGCCCTGATTCGGATCTTTCGTGGTGTTGACGTCGGCACTGAGCGCCCAGGCAAACGCAGGCGCGCGATAGGAGAGATCCATCGCGCCGGAGATCGTGGTGATGTCGCTCGATTTGGTGTAATCGAAGCCGACCGAGAACGACCCCTGCAGCCGGCTCAGGAACGTGGCTTCGCCCGGCGAGATCCGGGTGACGTCGAGCAGGGCGAGCTGCGCGGGCACACCGCCCTCCTCGGCGATGGTCAGCCTTTTCGCCGACACGTCGGTCGCCAGCGTTCCGTAGTAGCGACCGCCGTGAAGGTCTTCGAGAATGAATCCCTGCCTGCTCTCGATCGAGGTGACGTCCGGCCACTCGATCGACAGGGTTCCCAGCGAATCGGTCTTGACGCTCAGTTCGCCGTATTCGAGCGAAATGATTTCGCCGGTGACGCGATCGCCGTTCTTGACGTAGATGACGTCAACCTTCTCGCGAGCCTCGACCGGCGTCGACAGCAGCGCTGCCGACGTCAGTAGTGCGAAGACGCAAGCTGTTTGCCGGATCGGCATCCGCGCGAACCGCCGATGCGATACCTATTGCGCGGGCGTGCCGGGCGCCGGCACCGGGAACTTGGTGAAGATCTCTCCGACGACCGCATCGATCGCCGGCCCCGGATTCTCGATCGCCTTCTTGTCGATCCGGCCCTGCGCCGTGCCTTGCCAGACGAGCTGCTTCTTCGTGGAGTCGACCAGATCGATGGTCAGCGTGCCTTCCTTGTAGTTGATGGTGTCGATGTCCTGCGGATAGCCGCCCCACACGCCGTACATGCCGGTGCGATAGCCGTAGTAGCCATAGCCGACACCGACGCCGGCGGTCGGCGTGCTGCGGATCTCCTGCTTGTCCTGGATGTTCAGGCCGAAGTTCGCGAGCAGCTGCGGATTCGCCGCGGAGTACTGATAGCCACGCTTTTCCAGTTCGCGGCGGGTCGCGTCCTTGAGACGCGTGCTCACCAGCGTGGTGTACGCAGTCTTGTCCGTCGATACCTTCTCGAAGAAGCCGAAAGTCTTGTAGCTCGACAGATTCACCGTCGGGTCCGCATCGGCGCGGATAGTCGGTCCCGACGAGCAGGCGGTCAGGCAGGCAATCGATGCAATGACTGCCGCCGGGCCCAGGGTTCTGATGAAACGCATGGTGAATATCCTCCGTCTGTCTCGTTCGAGTTGGTCGATGCCGCAAATTGGTTGCCGAAATATGGCCGCTTCACGGGCGACCACGCTATACGCATAAAGTGATGATCCTCGCTCCAGGCGAACCCGGGCGACCCTGTCCGGGCCCGGCAACGGGCAATGATTCCCGCCCTTTGCACGGATGCCGCGGCCTGTCCCGGGGTGTGGCACTCTGCTCGGCATGCCCTCGCCGCTGCGCACGACCGGACTCCTTTCCGCCCTGTTGCTGCTGATGCCGGCGCTGCCCGCCGCCGCCGACGGACTGGTCGACACGCTGGTACGGCGATTCGCGGAGAGCGATTTCGAGTTCGTGCGCGCACAGAGCAATGCGCCGTTTCCGCCGCTCGCCTGGCTGACCGCGACGAACTACGCGGAATCGCGGTTCCGTCAGTCCAACGGCGGCGATGGGGCCGTGACCTATGGTCAGACGTCCGTTTCGCAGGCTGCGCTGCTGCCCATTCCCCTGGGAAAACGCGATGCGATCGGCATCGGCGAATGGCTGTCCTGGACGCATTTCGACCTCGAAGGATCGGCCCGCGACGAACTCGACGTCTTCAGCATCTCGCTGCCGGTGGGCTGGGTCCGGCAGGCCACGCCGGACTGGCAGATCGCGGCCTTCGTGGCGCCGCTCGGTCACAAGACGCCGCAGGACAGCTGGTACTGGGAAACGCTCGGCGGCGTCTTCGGCCGCAACGTGCGCAATGCCCGGTTCGCCTGGATCGTCGGCGCCTACTTCGACGTCTCGCCGCTCGAGGATTTCTACACGCCCTATCTCGGCGCAGCCTACATCATCGACGATCACTGGACGCTCAACGCCATCCTGCCCTGGCCCTCGGTCACCTACGCGCCGACACCGGATACGCTGTTCCGTCTCGGCGTCTCGCCGTCCGGCGCGTCGTGGTCGATCGAGCCCGACGAACGCCGGCCGCGCATGAACCTGACGAGCTGGAATGTCGGGTTCGCAGTCGAACGCCGCGTCGTCGCCAGCGTCTGGCTGGGATTCGAAGCCGGCGTCGCCGGACTGCGCGGACTGTCGATCGTCGGCAGCGACTGGGAAGCGCCGGAAACGAAACTCAGCAATGCCGGCTACGCACTGCTGACGCTCAACCTGCGGCCGGGATCGCCAGCGGGCCGTTAGCGAGCCTCTGGTCAGGCAGCGCGCCGCGTTCGATCCGGCTCCGTGGATTCCACACCCGCGACATAGAGCTTCTGCGTCGGGTACGCGAACTCGATGCCCAGTTTCGCGAACTCGCGGTGCAGCGCGAGATTGATGGCCTGCTGCACGTCCATGTACTTGTTGTAGTCGGCGGAAAGCACGTAGTAGACGGTTTCGAAATCGAGCGAGCCCGGCGCGTGTTTCTGGAAATGCGAGCGGTCGAAGCGGGTGTTGTTCTGCTCTTCCACGATCCGGCGGATCAGCGCCGGTACTTTCTCGACCAGCTCCACGGGCGTTTCATAGGTCACGCGCGTGGGGAAGACGACGCGCCGCTCGTTCATGCGGCCGTAGTTGCGGACGCGGCTGCCCAGCAGATCGCTGTTGGCCATGATGATCTGCTCGCCGCTGAGGCTGCGCAGGCGCGTGCTCTTGATGCCGATGTATTCGACCGAGCCCAGGAAGTCGTCGACGATCAGGAAATCGCCGACCACGAACGGCCGGTCGAGCGTGATCGAGAGCGATGCGAACAGGTCGCCGAGCACGTTCTGAACGGCAAGAGCCACCGCGATGCCGCCGATGCCGAGGCCGGCCACCAGCGCCGTGATGTCGACGCCCAGGTTTTCGAGCGTGAGCATCGCGACCAGCGCCCAGATGACGACGTTGATGATGAACGCAATGATCGACAGCGATCCGACCGCGGCACGATCGGCGGTCATGCTCGCACGGCGTTTGCGGTCGATGTACGCGGACGCCGCCGCAACGGCCCATACGCCGGCCTGCCAGAAAGAGGCGATGGTGATCACCGAATCCATCAGGCTGGCGCCCCGCGCTCCGACGGTCAGCGTCTTCAATCCCGAGTACAACGCCACGACCAGGAAGAAAAGCAGCGTCGTGCGACTGAGCACTTCCAGCGGAAGTTCCAGGATCTCCGTCTTAGGCGTTTCCTTGAGTCGCTTGTGATAGGTGCGAATGACGCGGCGCGCGGTCATCAGCACGGCGAACACGGCGACTGCAACGGCAGTCGCGATCAGCCACTGCAGCAGGGAGTTGTCGAACAGCGGCATCCGGGACAATTCGTTCAGATCGATCATCGTTCTCTACCCAGAAAAAATCGGGGACGAGCCGACCATACGCACCTCGGGCGGATCGCTCAACCCGCGAGTCCGTGAATTGCATGGATATCAACGCAGTCCGGCGCTGCGGATCGAGCTGCTATTGCCGGCCGCCCGCGATCCACCGGTAGTAGGCGTTGCGCGGATCTTCGGTGATCACCGAATCGAGCGCCCTCGCCCAGCGATCGCGCTCGCCGCGATAGGCGTGCAGGCCGGCGATGTAGAAGCGGTGCAGGCGGTCGCGACTGCGGACGATCTCCGCCGGCAGATCCGGTGCGGCATTGACGAGCGGCGGCTCGGTCTGCAGCGCCAGCAATCGCGGCAGCACCGTGACGATCTCGCCCGGCATCACCCACGGCCCGTATTCGATCCGCGGATCGTCGTCCGTGACCGGCCGCGCCGCGCCCGCGTAGCGTTCCATGCCTTCGCGGCCCGTGACCCAGGTGCCCAGCAGGTCGGCAGCGGACATCACTCCGATCTCCTGCAGCGCCGCGGCCACTTCCGGCTGCGAGAAGCGCGCTGCGATTCTTTCTGCATCGAGCCCGATCGGTTCGTGCGAACCGATCAGCAGCATCTCGTGCAGTTCCGTGGTCCACAGCGTCGCGTACGGAAACACGTCGAGGAAACTGCGCATGAGCGATTGCGTATCCGTCTCCACCTGCGTCGGCAGCGGCAGCCATTGCGCCAGCAGGCCGTGTTCGTTGAGTCGTTGCGCCGCGAGACGATAGAAATCGGAGGAGTACAAATTCACGATGCCGGCCGCGGAGGGCGGCGGCGGTTCGAGCGTGATCAGGTCGTAGCGTTCCTCGCTGCGCAGCAGCTCGCGGCGGCCGTCGCGCAGGCGGATCTGCGTGCGCGGATCGCCCGCGACCTGTCGATTGCCGTCGAAGAGCGTCGAGGCTTCGACCACTTCGGGCAGCAGTTCGGCCACCACGCGCTTCTCCAGCGGCGGATAGTCGAGCAGCGCGCCGGCGGTGATGCCGGTGCCCATGCCGATCACCAGTGCGGAGCGCGGCTCGCCGTTGTGCACGATCAGCGGCAGCAGCGATTGCAGGCGCATGTAGCGCTGCGAGGTCATCGAGTCGCCGGAGTTCGATACGGCATCGACATACAGGCGTCGCAGGCGGCGGTTGTCCGACTGCTGCTCGATCACTGCGACCGTCCCGCCCGCCCCCGACTTGAAGAACACCAGTTCGCCGCGACGGTAGTCGGCCAGCTGTCGCGCGAGATGATCCGGCCGCATGACGACCGCACCGGCAACGGCGATCACGCCGCAGGCAAAGGTGGCCCATCGCGCGACGACACCCGCGGACGATCCGTGCAGCACGGCGACGACACCGAGAATGCAGCCGCCGATCGCCATCGCCGACAGGCTGCGTTCCACGCCGAGCAGCGGCACCAGCACGAAGCCGGCGAGCACGGTGCCTGCGATTCCGCCCGCCGTGTTCCAGGCGATGACGGAACCGGTGTCCGCACCGACCCGGTCTTCGCCGGCCACGATGCGCAACGCCAGCGGAAACGCGGCGCCCAGCAGGATCGTCGGCGCCAGCACGATCCAGAGCGTCGCGGTGGCGAAGCGGATGGTCATGGCCAAGGCTTCGCTGTTCGTGAGATGGAACGCGAGCGTGGCGTTGTCCGTCTGGAGGGGCCGCAGCCACGCGCCGAGCGAGAACACCGCAAGGAATGCGATGACGCCGGCGAGCGCGATCAGCAGACCGAATTCACCCCAGGGATTGCCGGTGGTTGCCGCGCGCTTTGCATAGGCGCGACTGCCGATGGCCCAGCCGAACAGATAGGTGGCGAGCGTGATCGCGAACGCGAAGCTGCGCGTGCTCGTCCATTGCACGACGACCTGCGACCAGATCACTTCGTAGCCGAGGGCGATACCGCCGGAGATCGCATAGAGAAGAAGCGCGAGGCGGGCGGGCGGCGTACGTTCGACGAAGAGTCGCCCCCTCCCTGGCCCTCCCCCGCTGCGCGGAGGAGGGGAAAAGACACCGCCCTCCTTCTTCTCCTCTCTCCCACACCTTGCCGCGAGTCCAGCGCCGGCCGCCGCGAGCAGATTCAGCCCCGCCGCAACCATCGCCGCTCCCCGCACGCCGAACGCCGGGATCAGCAGGAACACCGGCAGCAGCGCACCGATGATGGCGCCTGCCGTGTTCGCACCATAGAGCCTGCCGCCGACGCGTGCGAGCTGTTGCGAGTCGCGCGTCGCTGCGCGAACCAGCACCGGCACCGTTCCGCCCATCAATGTCGCTGGTATGCCGACCTGGAGAAATGGAACGAGCCAGGCCAGCGGTCCGACGAAACCTTCCGCTCTCGCAAAGAAGGCCGCGGAGTGAGCCAGCGACTGCGTGGCCGCGATGCCGAGAATCGCGACGGCGACTTCGAGCGCCGCGTACAGCAGATAGGGACGGGACAGGCGATCGGCCCAGCGGCCGAACACGATGCCGCCGACGGCGAGTCCGGCAAAGAAGGCACTGATCGCGATCGTGATCGCATAGACGTCGACGCCGACGATCAGCGAAAGCTGCTTGATCCACAGCAGCTGGTAGATGAGCGCCGCTGCGCCGGAAAGAAACAGGAGCGACGAGGGAAGCAGCGTCGCGGCGGCGGCAGGCGATGTCGAAGGCGGCGGGTCGGTGGGTCGGTGCTTGCGTTTCATTCGGGCAAAGATAAACGAAAACGCCCGCCGATCCCGGGGAACCGGCGGGCGGCGAGGGCGGCGAGCCGCCCTACTTCCCCATTTTCTCCATCACCTGCCGCTTCACGTTCTCCTCGATCTGGTCGATGGTGAAGCTGGCCGGAACCTGGCTGGGCGGATAGTCGATGAAGGTCTGCAGGAAGGCGGCGGCTCTGCGCTGCGCGTCGATGAGGATGTACGGATTCTCCGTCTCCATCTGACGATAGAGGTTGGTGGGGCCGACGCTGGCGCGCTCGTACGGATCCATTCGCAGGTTGTAGCCATTGGGCGCACGCAGGCAGGTGAAGGGCTCCTTCCAGATCTCCAGTCCGCCCGGCGCGCGCTGTTCGCAGAACACGATCTTCCACGCTGTCGGGGTCGTGGCGCCCGGCAGCAGTTGGTCGTAGCGCATGGCCACGAGGTCGGCGTCGTCGTCGAAATAGAAGAATTCATTGCGGGCGCTTTTTTCTGTCTGGCCCAGCAGCAGCGGCAACTGGTTGTAGCCATCGAGATGGACCTTGGCGCTCTTGCCGCCGAGGCTGGTGCCCTTGACCAGCTTGTCCTTGATGCCTGTATCGCCAGCCGCAGCGACCAGCGTCGGGAACCAGTCGAGTCCGGAGAACAGCGCATTGCTGATGGCGCCGGGTCTGATCCTGCCCGGCCAGCGCACCATCGCGGGTACACGGAAGGCGCCTTCCCAGTTGGAATCCTTCTCGCTGCGGAACGGCGTATTGGCAGCGTCGGGCCAGGAGAAGAAGTTCGGGCCGTTGTCGGTGGTGAACACCACGATGGTGTTGTTCGCGATGCCTGCGTCGTCCACGGCCTTGAGGATCTTGCCGACGTTCTGATCCATCTCCCACATGCCATCCGCATATTCGTGGCCCATGCCGAGACCGGCCTTGCCGCGGTATTCGGGACGCACGTGCGTGAACACATGCATGCGCGTGAAGTTCATCCAGACGAAGAAGGGCTTGTTCGCCTGTGCCTGCTTCTGCATGTAGGCGATGGCGGCGCCGGTCGTTTCGTCGTCGATCGTTTCCATGCGCTTGCGGGTCAGCGCACCGGTGTCCTCGATCTTGCCGTCGGCGAAGGAATGAATGACGCCGCGCGGATTGTAGAACTTGAGGAAATCGGGATTGTCCTTTGGCCAGTACGGACGCTCCGGCTCCTCTTCGGCATTCAGGTGATAGAGATTGCCGAAGAACTCATCGAAGCCGTGATTGGTCGGCAGGAACCGGTCCTGATCGCCGAGATGATTCTTGCCAAATTGCGCCGTGGCGTAGCCCAGCGGTTTCAATGCCTGTGCGATCGTGACGTCACGATCCTGCAATCCCACCGGCGCGCCGGGCAGGCCGACCTTCGACAGGCCCGTGCGGAAGACGCTCTGGCCCGTGATGAACGTCGACCGGCCTGCCGTGCAGCTGTTCTCGGCGTAATAGTCCGTGAACATCATGCCTTCCTTGGCGATGCGGTCGATGTTCGGCGTCTTGTAGCCGACCAGCCCGTGCGTGTAGGCGCTGATGTTCGACTGGCCGACGTCGTCGCCGAAGATGACCAGGATATTGGGCTTGCTGCTCTGGGCATGGGCAGCGGCCGCCAGTGCGCCCAACGCCAGCGTCGCAAGGAAACGTGTTAAGAGACTCATCAGCGTGTTCTCCCGGATTTCGATTCGGAGGGTCGTCGGCTTCACACCTACGGCGGGCGGATTGTCGCGAGGCAGCTGCCTGCTGACAGTCCGTAGTTCGGGCAATCCAGATGGGAACGCCGTGGTGAGATGATCGAGCCGCTGAACGGGGAGGATTTCGATGCGTTCCACACAGGACCGGGTGCCGCTGCTTTCCTGGCTGCCGCCGAGCCCGCGTCAGATGCGTGCCTGCATCGGCGTGGCGTTCGTGTTGCTCGCGGCGTCGCTGGCAACCATTCCATTCGCCTCCCTGCAGTTGCCGGAGACCAGGGCGTTCATTCCGATCGTCGACACGGCGCTGATCCTCGGCGACCTGATCACGGCGTCGCTGCTGTTCGCGCAGTTCTCGGTGCAGCGCTCGCGGGCCTTGCTGGCGCTCGCCAGCGGCTACCTGTTCACGGGACTCATCATGATTCCCCACCTGCTGACGTTTCCCGGCGTGTTCTCCGCGACGGGCCTGCTCGGTGCAGGGTTCAACACGACGATCTGGCTGTACTACTTCTGGCACTTCGGCCTGCCGCTGGCGGTGATCGGCTACGCGCTGTGGAAGGACCCGGACGATCCCGGCATGGCGCCGGCGCGTGCGAGCCGCGCCGCCCTCATCGGCGCCGTCGGCATCGCCCTGCTCGTTCTCGTGCTCACGGTGTTCACGACTGCGGGACATGCGTGGCTGCCGTCGATGATGTCCGACACCGTGCAGTGGTCCGCGGAGCGGCTGCGCATCGTCGCCATCGTGATATTCGCGTTGCTCGGCACAGCCATGACGCTCGTCTGGCGCCGGCGTCGTTCGGTGCTCGACCTGTGGCTGCTGGTGTCGATGTGGGCCTGGCTCATCGAACTCGTCATGGTGACGTTTACCTCCACGCGCTACAGTCTGTTGTGGTTTTCGGGGCGGCTGTACGGGCTTCTTGCCGGAATATATGTATTGCTGATGCTGCTCTGGGAATCGAACCGCCTCTACGCCCAGCTCGCGCTGGCCGCAGTCAAAGAGCGTCATGAACGCGAGGGCCGATTCGCCACCATGGAAGCCTTGAGCGCCGCGATCGATCACGAAATCCGCCAGCCGCTGGGTGCAGTGGTGGCCAATGCGAATGCCGGGCGGCGCTGGCTCACGCGTACGCCGCCGGAACTGACCGAGGCGAAGCAGTCGTTCGAAGCCATTTCCGCCGATGGACATCGCGCCGCCGAAGTCATCCGCTCGATCCGCGCGATCTTCAGCCGGCGCGAACAAAGCGAATCTCCCATCGTCGTCGACGAACTCGTGCGCGAGACGTTGCTGCTGGTCGCCGATGAACTGCGCGGCGCGCACATTGCACTCGAACTCGACCTATCTCCCGGACTTGCGGTCGTGGGCGATCCGGGGCAACTGAAGCAGGTTCTGCTGAACCTCTTCCGCAACGCTGCCGATGCGATGCAGACAGAGACGGGCCGCGAGGCACTGCTGCGCGTTTCCTGCAGTCAGCATGAAACCCGCGGTGTGCGGATTGCCGTCACGGACAATGGCCCCGGCATTCCCCTGGACATCGCCGAGCGCATCTTCGATCCCTTCTTCACCACCAAGAAAAAAGGCATGGGCATGGGACTCGCCATCTGTCGTTCCATCGTCGAAGAACACGGCGGACAACTCGAGGTCGCGCCGGCGTTGCCGCACGGATCGGAGTTCCGGATCGTGCTGCGGGGAGTGATGTGATGCGGGTATATGTCGTCGATGACGATGCAGCGCTGTGCGAGGCACTGGGCCGGCTGTTGCGTTCTGCCGGCTTCGACCCGCGACTGCTCTCCTCGGCCCAGGAATTCCTTGCGCAGGAACTGCCGGAGGCGCCCACCTGTCTGGTGCTCGACGTGCAGCTTCCGGATCTCAACGGACTGGATCTGCAGGCGGAACTCGCGGCGGCACACATCCAGATTCCGATCGTCTTCATCAGCGGCCGAAGTGACATTCCGGTCTCGGTGCGGGCCATGAAGGCCGGTGCGCTGGAATTTCTCACCAAGCCGCTGCACGAAGAAGAGTTCCTCGATGCCGTCCGCACGGCGCTCGAGCGCGATGGCCAGCGATTGCAGGAACGACAGGCTGCATCGATCTGGCGCAGCCGGTATGAGTCGTTGACCAGCCGCGAGCGACAGGTCATGGAACTCGTGGTGCGCGGGATGCTGAACAAGCAGATTGCTGCCGCGATCGGCATCGCGGAGAAGACGGTCAAGGTTCATCGTGGACAGGTCACCCGCAAGATGGGTGTTCGGTCGGTGGCGGAACTCGTGCGCATCACGCAGCAGCTTCTTCCTGTGGGGCCGGCTTCAGCCGGCCTGAGCCTGTCAGGCTGAAGCCTGACCTACAGCAAGAGCAGAAAGAGGCAGAGCTAGGTCCATGGTCCCATACTGATTCCGCACGGACGCGCGGATGCTTCCGCGCCATGACATGCCTCATCTGTGTCGTGGACGACGATGCGTCGTTCCGGAGCGCCATCACCAGCCTGCTCCATTCCATCGGCTACACCGTGGCCGCCTTCGGCAGCGCCGAAGAATTTCTCGACTCCGGCCGCGTCGCCGACACCGCGTGCCTGATCTCCGACGTACAGATGTCGGGCATGAACGGATTCGAACTGCAGACGCGGCTGCGCGAGAACGGACAGCAGTTGCCCATCATTTTCGTGGCGGCCTCGCCCGGCGAGAAGGCGCGCGAACAGGCCGTGCGCTCCGGCGCGCTGGCGTTTCTGGGTAAACCATTTTCTGAAGACAAGCTCATGAGCCTGCTCGACCAGGTCGACCGCGATCTGCGTTCGGGCTAGCTCGATCGATATTCGTGGGGAGCCGTACATGAAGATTTCCCGTTCTACGGATACTGCTGGCGGCGCCTGCTGGTCATTCTTCGCGCGCCAGGGCAAGGGCGCAGGTATCTGTGGCCGGAGAACTCGCGCAATTGGAGAGCCGAAATCATGAGCTGCAATATCCGTTTCAAACTGCTGTTCCTCAGCGCGTTGCTCACTGTGGCCTCGTCAGGCCACACACAATCCACCAGCGACGCCCAGCGCTTCGGCTGGCTTAACAACGAAACGCTGCAGACGCCATACGGCGAATTCACCTTCGAGAACGGCTATCCCTCAGGCGACTCCGGTCAGCGCCTGCTCGACCAGCTCAAGTTCAACCGCGCCGTCGATGTGTACCTGACACAGATGATGAAGGTGAGCCAGATCGCGACCCGCGAGGGTGTGCACGCCTTCGGTGCGACGAAGTCCAACCAGGTGGTGATCTGGGAACAGCTCATGGACGCGCAGACCGTGCTGCTCACGGCCAACACCGAGACGGTCTATGCGATCGGTCATCTCGACCTGAAGAAGGACGGTCCCACCGTCGTCGAGGCACCGCCGCATATGCTCGGCTTCCTGCAGGATGGATTGCAGCGCTATCTCGCCGACATCGGTCCGCTCGGCCCGGACAAGGGTGCGGGCGGTAAATTCCTCGTGCTGCCGCCCGACTACCAGGGTGACGTTCCGTCCGGCTACTTCGTTTCGAAATCGCCCACCTATTCCGCACTGTTCGCCGTCCGTGGCTTCCAGGACAAGACCGGTACGGCGACGGCAGTGAAGCTGATGAAGCAGACGAAGATTTATCCGCTCAAGCTCGCCTCCTCGCCACCAGCGATGGAGTTTCTCAACGGCTCGAAGCAGTCGATCAAGACCGTCTTCCCGGACAACGTCCGCTACTTCGAACTGCTGTCGATGCTCGTGAACGAAGAACCGGCCGCTTCCTTCGATCCGTCAGAACGTTTCCAGATGCAGGCCATCGGCATCGAGAAAAGCAAGCCCTTCAATCCCGATGCGAAGACGAGAGCGTTACTCGATCAGGCTGCACGCGTGGGTGGTGCGATGGCGCGCGCGAATACCTATGAACCACCCGCGGTCTTTTATTACCCGGGCCGTCAGTGGCAGGGCGTTCCCGACGGCATGACTTACACGTTCGCGAAAGAGGGCGTGCCGCAGGTCGATGCGCGCAACAACGTCTACTACATGGCTGCGGGCAACTCACCCGCCATGATGGCGAAGAACGTGGGTCAGGGTTCGCAATACCTGTGGACGTACCGCGACAGCACGGGCAGCTATCTCGACGGCGCGAAAACGTACCGACTGCACGTCGCGCCCGACATTCCCGCGAAAGCGTTCTGGTCCGTCGTCGTCTACGACTCGCTCAGCCGCTCGGAATTGCAGAACGGACAACCGCTGCCCTCTGTCAGCAGCTACACGAAGCCGCTCGTCAACAAGGACGGTTCGATCGACATCACCTTCGGCCCGACGAAACCGCAGGGCAAGGGCAACTGGATCCAGACAGTGCCCGGGCGCGGCTGGTTCCCGATCTTCCGTTTCTACAGCCCTACCGAGGTGTATTTCGAGAAGAGCTGGCAGTTGCAGGACATCGAGGAACTGAAGTGACCCTTCTTGCTGTAGGTCAGGCTTCAGCCTGACTGTTTTCAGGCCGGCTAAAGCCGGCCCCACAAGCAGAAAGAACACGAGACCACACATGAGCAAAGTTCAACCGATCGCCGCTTTCATCGGCGCCGCTGTTCTGTTCGGCAACGTCGGCACTGCACTGGCCCAATCCGCCGAGGAGATGAACAAGTCCAACAATCCGCTCACGCCGACACTGGCGCTCAACCTTCAGGACGCCTGGACCGACAGCTACTACGGCCTCGGCGACGCCGACTCGAACGCGTTCCTGCTGCGCGGCGCGACGCCGCACAAGCTGTTCGGCCATCCGCAGTTGCTGCGCGCTACGCTGCCCATCGTCACGACACCCGATCTGCCGCCGTCAGGCAGTCACACCGATGTCGGCGATCTCAACCTGTTCGATGTATTCCTGTTCAAGGCAGGCAGCATGGAAGTGGGTTTCGGTCCGCAGCTCACGATTCCCACGGCCGGGCGCGATGAAACCGGTACAGGCAAGTGGCAGGCAGGTCTCGCAGGCATGTTCATGGCCCCGCAGCACTGGGGAATCATCGGCGGACTCGTCACCTGGCAGGCTTCATTCGCAGGCGATGACGACCGACGCGACCAGAACAACCTGCAGGCGCAGCCCTTCTTCATCTACAACCTGCCCAAGGCCTGGTACTTCCGCAGCTCCGCCACCTTGACCTGGGATCTCGAAGCGGACACGTATTTCATTCCGGTCGGCGCGGGTATCGGCAAGGTGTGGAAAGGCGGCACGACGACGTACAACGCCTTCGTCGAACCGCAGTGGACGGTCGCACACGATGGCGACGTGCCGAAGCTGCAGATATTTTTTGGATTGAATCTGCAGTTTCCCATTGGGTGATCTGCGCGACGCCAGTTCAATGCCGCCCCGGAAGGAACCCATCAT
>NZ_DAINNK010000038.1:0-50260 GCF_036735925.1 Povalibacter sp. | reverse complement strand
CAGAAATTTTCTTTCCCCGTGCTCCCCGTGTTCCCATTCTTCCCCCGTGGAAATTTCTTCTTCCTCCGACCTCTGTGCCCTCTGTGTGAAATCCGAACTCTTCAGATCCCCGCCATGCTCGGCGCACACGATTTCAGGACGCATGAATTCGGCGATTCGGTGCTGCTCGAAAGCAGGCGAATGCGCAATCGCGGGCCTGCGCCGCCGGCCCCGCGTCTTCGATCTCCACGCGCAACCTGAGAGCGAGACAGGAAAAAATTCCCGGGTGCTGCAGCGCGTGACGCGCATCGCCGGCATCGCAGACCCGGCGCGCGATTTCAAGTAGTCGACGGCGCGGCCGGGGTCCGTATACTCGGCCGCTTTTGCGCAGGCCGTCATCTCATGTGGTTCAAGAATCTCATCATCTATCGCCTGCCCGACGGCTGGACCATGCCGCTGGTCGAACTCGAAAGCCGGCTGTCGAATCGTCCGCTGCAGCCCTGCAACAGCTTCGAGATGTTCAGTCGCGGCTGGGTGCATTCGAGCGTGGCGCAGCGCTACGTGCATCACACCAACGGCCAGTACCTGATCGCGCTCGGTGTCGAACAGAAGCTGCTGCCGTCGTCGATCATCAAGCAGGTCGCCGTCGAACGCGCCGAAGAACTGGCGCAGCAGCAGGGATTTCCGGTCGGTCGCCGCCAGATGCGCGAACTGAAGGAAAAGGTGACGGAAGAACTGCGTGCGCGCGCACTGTCACGTCGTCGCATCACGCGTGCGTGGATCGATACCGTCAACGGCTGGTTCATCGTCGACGCGGCCGGCGGCGCGCGCGCCGACGAACTGGTCGAGACGCTGCGCGACACGCTCGGCAGCCTGCCGGTGCAGTTCATGGAAACGCAGCTCGTGCCGCATTCGTCGATGGGCGCCTGGCTCGCGCTCGGCGATGCCCCGCTGCGCTTCGTGCTCGATCACGACCTCGAACTGCAGACGGCCGACAAGACCAAGGCCACCGTGCGCTACGTGCGCCATCCGCTCGAAGGCAAGGAAATCCAGGAGCACGTCGCCGGCGGAAAGTACGTCACGCGCCTCGGCCTCACCTGGAACGATCGCGTCTCCTTCGTGCTGACGGACAAGCTGCAGGTGAAGCGGGTCGAGTTCCTGGAGATCGTGAAGGACAAGTCCGAGAACGAGGGCATCGCGCCGGAGGAACAGTTCGACATCGACTTCCTGCTCATGACCGGCGAACTGTCGCAGCTGCTGACCGATCTGCGCGAGGCGCTGGGCGGCGAGCCGAAGGAACAGAAGCAGGCGGCGTGAGAATTTCTTCCTGTGGGGCCGGCTTCAGCCGGCCTTTTTCCGACCGTCAGGCTAAAGCCTGACCTACAGTCAGACAGCCGGCTTCAGCCGGCCCCACAGTCGGAAGTCATGTGCCGCTCGGTGTCCAGTCCGCCGGCGGCTCCACCGGCTGCTGACCCCAGCGCAGCACGGCGAGGTACACATCCTGTTCGCGGCGCAGGTTGGCCATCAGCTTGATGAGCTCGCGCGAGAATTTTTCCCGATTCTCCTGAATCGCGATGATCTGGCCCGCGGTGTCGCGCTGGTAGCGGGAGCGGCGGATGTCGCGGGCGACCGCAGCTGCGTCCGGCGAACCAGGCGCGGCGAGACTTTCGCGAATGCCAAAACCGAAGCTTTCGGCCACATAGCTGTCGCCGCGCAGCAGGACGTCGGCAATCGCACGGCAGCGCTGTGCGGCGATGGGATTGCTGCCGCGTTCGCGGATGCAGGCGTCGCCCAGGGGGCGGAACACCGGGAGCGACACGGCGGACAGCCAGCCGATGGTGTCATTGAGACTGCTGGTGACCAGGTCCGGCGTCGTCGGGCCGAGCTGTGCGGCCGTGTCGGCGCTCAGCACCACGGCAATGCGTGAGACCAGCGCGTTCCAGTAGATGTCGAAGCGTTCGCTGCGACTCATCGCGTCCAGGACTTCGTTGGCGGCCGCCACGTCGTTGCTGCGCCGCGCACGGTCGAGTGCGCCGAGCCAGGCAGCGGCATTCTTCGGATCGACGCGTCGCAGCCGCGCTTCCGCGGATTCCGGCTGGCAACCCGCGACCCGCGCGCACAGTTGCACATACAACCAGGCGATGTCCGGACGGTCCGGCGCCTTGTCGAGCGCGGCCTTGACCAATGGCAATGCCTGAACCACATCGAAGTGCCCCTGCTGTCGCCGGACGGCGTCAGCCAGCAGCACGTCGGCCGGTTCCGCAGGCTTCCTGGTGCGGGCGGGTTCCTGCGGCGGCGTCGCGCCGCAGGCGACGAGCCCCAGCATCAGGGCGATCCCGAGCAGGCGTGAAGGAATATGTCTGATGTGCATGACGCCGTTCAGTCTAGCAGCGCGCCATTCACTTGGAGTTCACTCGTTCGGATCGATGATGCGCTCGAACCCCGCACTGTCGAAAAGCGTTGAGTCTGCAGCGATACAATCCGGTGAACCATGCGTAGCCTGCTGCTCCTGTGCCTGCTGTCACTGTCCTGCGCGTCCCTTGCCGAAGAGGTGGCGGACGCGCCGGGCCGCGTTGCGCGACTCGGCCTGATCGAGGGTGAGGTGACGCTGGCGCCGGCCGGCACGGAGGAGTGGGCCGAAGCCGTTCTGAACCGGCCGCTCACCAATGGCGATCGCCTGTTCGTCGAGAACGGCGGCCGCGCCGAACTGCAGGTGGGCTCCTCGAAGATCCATCTCGATCAGGGTACCGGCCTGTCCATCATCGAACTCGACGATGACGTGATGCGGCTGGAGCTGTCCGAAGGCAGTGCGGTCGTGCGCGTCCTGCGTCGCCGCGACAACGAACGCATCGAAGTCGAGACACCGAACGCCACCGTCGATCTGCGGCATCCGGGCGAATACCGCATCGATGCGAATCCCGCCGGCGACCGTACCGTCGTTGCCGTGCGCAGCGGCGGCAGCGAAGTGATTGCGGACGGCAAGTCCTGGCGCGTCGATGACGGTGAAGAAGGTACCTTCACCGGCACCGGCCAGCTCGGCGCGAGCATCGTGCCGCTCGGTGCGCGCACCGCGTTCGAAGACTGGGCCAATGATCGCAACCGCGTCGCCGAGAATTCCGAATCGGCGCGCTACGTCTCGAACGAAGTCATCGGCTACGAAGATCTCGACCGCCACGGCCGCTGGATCAACGAGCCGACGTACGGTTACGTGTGGACGCCGAGCTACGTCGCCGCCGGCTGGGCGCCGTATCGCTACGGCCGCTGGGTGTGGGTGTCGCCGTGGGGCTGGAGCTGGGTCGACAACTCACCGTGGGGTTTCGCGCCGTTCCACTATGGCCGCTGGGCCTACGTCAGCAGCCGCTGGTGCTGGGTTCCCGGTCCGCGCCACATCCGCCCGGTATATGCGCCGGCACTCGTGGCCTGGGCGGGCAGCCCCGGCGTGAGCGTGTCCGTCGGCATCGGCCCGGGCGTCGGCTGGTTCCCGCTCGGTCCGCGCGAAGTCTATGTGCCGGGCTATCGCTACTCGCGCCGCTATCTCAACAACGTCAACGTGTCGAACACGGTGATCGTCAACAACACGTTCATCACCCATGTCTACAACGGCCGCAATCGCCATTTCGACTATCGCTACGGGCGCGATCCGCGCGCCGTGACGATCGTCGATCGCGATCGTTTCCGCGGCGGCGGCAATCTCGACGGCCACTGGTCGCGCGTCGATCAGAACGATCTGCGTCGCTGGCATCACGATCCGCGTCCGCCGGCGCTCGCGCCGAATCGCGACAGCGTGTTCGCGGCGCGTACGCTCGGTCGCATTCCGGGCAGCGCCGATCACGTCGTGCGTCAGACATTCGATCAGCGCAATCGCGCTGCCGACACGCGGCGTCCGGCGCGGATTTCCTTCGACGCCGAACAGCGCGCCATCGAAGCAAATGGCGGTCGCCCGATTCCGCGTTCGCAGCTGCGAGCCGGCGCGACCGGCAATCTCGCCGCACCGGGTCGATTGCAGACGCGACCGGACGGCGACGGTCCGCGCGAACAGCAGTGGCGCGCAGATCGCCAGCGCGCCGGCAGTACCGCGAATCCCGCTGCAGTCGATCGTACGCAGCAGCCACGGCCCGAGCGCAGCGACCTGCGCCGCGAACGCGAGGCGGCCATCGATGCGCGTGATCAGTGGCGCAGCTCCGATCGCCCCGCGGTGACGCGACGCGAAACGCCGCAGCGCACGGAAGTGCCCGCCGTGAATTCATTGCAGCAGGGCAGTGCCCCGGCGCGTTCCGTCGAGCGCACGCGCGAACAGCCCCGGCAATGGCGCGGCAATGACGCGCAGGACCGCCTCAGGCGCAATGCCGAACCGCGTGAGCAGCCGCGCTCGTGGCAGTCATCGGGCGATGCCCAGCCGCGCCAGCGCAGCGAATCGCGTGAACCACCGCGAGCACAGCCGCAGCCGCGCGTCGAACAGCCGCGTTCCCAGCAGCGGCAGGAACAGCCGAGCTTGAATCGCGGCAATCAGGAACGTGCCAGCCGGCCGCAGGCCGGCAACGACAACAATGCCGGCCGGTCTTCGCGCCCGGAGTCGGGCGGACGCCCGAATTTCCGTCAGCAGGAACGCTGATCGCCGCCCTGTTCTGCCTGTGGGGCCGGCTTCAGCCGGCCTCCGAAGAAGAGCCGGCTGAAGCCGGCCCCACAAGTGACGGTTCCTTCACCGGTCCGGCCCCGCCGTTTGCCGGTGTTGGCTGGCCTGCACACCTCCCCGCTCGTAAGGTGGCTCCCATGGCGCAGACTGTCTGCCCGGAGTCCTATCTCTTGAGTCCTTCGAAACATCCGTCCCGACGCTCGCCGCTGGCGACGGGCCTATTGCTGATCGTGCTGGGCGGCATGCTGCTGGCCTTCAATCTGGGCTGGAGCCTGCCGCGGTTCATCTGGGATTACTGGCCCGTGGCGCTGATGGTGCCCGGCCTGATCGCGATCGTGGCGCCGTCGCGGCACCTGACCCGCAGCGGCGGCATCTGGCTGCTCGCCACCGGCATCTACTGCCAGATCGGCGTCAGCGATCTGTTCAATCTCGGCTGGTTCAGCGCCTGGCCCATTTTCGTCATCGCCTATGGCGTGGATCTGGTGATCGGCGGAAGTTGCGGGTCGGCCGAGTGCGGCAATCGTGAAGATCGGGTGTCGCATGAAGGATGAATCCTCACGTCGCGATCCGCTGTTCACGACCCGCCTGCTGGTCGGGCTGTGGATCATCGCGCTCGGGCTCGTCTTCCTCGCCGGCAACCTCGGCTGGATCGATACGCGTCACGCGTTCCGGCTGATCTGGCCGATGGTGTTCGTGCTGGTCGGGGCGAGCATGGTGATCCGGCCCACCAACAAGCGCATGAACGGCGTCGGCTGGGTTTTCATCTTCATCGGCTCGTGGATCTTCATCGACAAGCTCGGCTGGATCGATCTCAACTTCTGGCAGGTCGCCTTTCCGCTCGGGCTGCTGGCGCTCGGCGGCACGCTGGTATGGCGCGCCTTCGCCGCGCGCTCCGGCGCCGAGGCGACACCGGTGGTCGACGATCATGCCGAATACATCCGTTGCTTCGCCGTGATGTCGGGTACCGAACTGCGCCCCGTGTCGCGGCCGTTCCGCGGCGCCGATCTCAGCGCCGTGATGGCCGGCATCAAGATCGATCTCGCCGACGCGCGCATGGAAGGCGATGTCGCCACCATCGAAGTGTTCGCCTTCTGGGGCGGCATGGAAATCTACGTGCCGCCGGACTGGACCGTCACCAGCAAGGTCGCCACGCTCATGGGCGGCTTCGTCGACAAGCGCCGGCCCACCAGCACCGTGCCGACGAAGACCCTGATCATCACGGGCTTCATCGTCATGAGCGGCATCGAAGTGAAGAACTAGGCCGCGCGCCGCCATGCATCCCATTCTCATCAGCCGCGGCAGGATGCTGGGATACCTCGCGGTGTGGATCGCCTTCGGTCTGCAGCTGTCCGGCGTGATGTTCTTCGGCGGCGGTGCCGGCGCGCGCTGGTCGGTGCTGTTTGCGGTGCCGCTCGCGGTATTGCTCGGCCTGCAGTCGCTGTCGTTCTGGTACCTGGTGCAGCTCATGCCGCCCGATCGCACGCCGGCGACGCGCATGGCGTGGATGTGGACCGTGGCCGGCCTGATTTCGCTGGCGATCTGGCTGACGATGGCCTACGGCTGGGCGCAGTTCCTGCTGCCGCCCGGCGAGGAATATCCCGCCAGCGCGATGGGCGCGGTGCCCGTGATGATCTTCGCCGGCGGCGTCGCCATCGTGCTCGCCATTCTCGGCCACTATCTTTTATGGGCATTCCAGCGCTCGCGCGAAGCCGAACGCCAGGCGCTGGAATCGCAGGTGCTGGCGCGCGAGGCCGAACTGCGATCGCTGCGTGCGCAGCTCGATCCGCACTTCCTGTTCAACAGCCTGAACTCGGTGGCCGCGCTCATCGGCAACGACACGGCGGCCGCGCGCCACATGTGTTTCCTGATGGCGCAGTTCTTTCGCAAGAGCCTGACGCTCGGACGCGAGCAGGCGATTCCGCTCGCCGAGGAAATCTCGCTGGCGGAAACGTTCCTGGCCATCGAGCGCGTGCGCTTCGGCGAGCGGCTGCGCACGAACTTCAACATCGCCGACGACGTGCGCGAAATCTCCGTGCCGCCGCTGATGCTGCAGCCGCTGGTCGAGAACGCCGTGCATCACGGCGTCGCGCACATGCTCGAAGGCGGTGAAGTGACGGTGCACGCGCGGCGTCGCGACCGCTTCATCGAGCTGATCGTCGAGAATCCCTGCGATCCGGACCGGCCGCCCTCGCGCAGCACCGGCGTCGGCCTGGTGAACGTGCGCTCGCGCGTCGAGAAGCTGTGCGGCCATCGCGCCAGCGTCGACGTCGACGCGGGTGAAACCCACTTTCGCGTGTCCATCCTGCTGCCCGCCGCGGCAGCCGCAAGTTGAGGAGTCAAGCCGTGCGAGTCATGGTCGTCGACGATGAAACCCTGGCGCGATCGCTGATGATCGAGCATCTGACCAAGATGCCGAACGTCGAAGTGATCGGTCAGGCGGCCAACGGTTTCGAAGCCGTGAAGCTGTGCGAGGAACTGAACCCCGAACTCATCTTCCTGGACATCCAGATGCCGAAGCTGTCGGGCTTCGAAGTGCTGGAACTGCTGGCCGACAAGGCGCCCGCGGTGATCTTCTGCACGGCGTTCGACGAGTACGCGCTGCGCGCGTTCGAAGTCCACGCCGTCGACTATCTGCTCAAGCCCGTCGAGCCGGCCCGGCTCGTGGCGGCGGTGGAACGCGCCGGCGAACGCCTGCGGACGCGTGCGCCGCAACCGTCTGCGTCCGAGCTGTCCGTGGCCGCACGTCCGCCCGGCAAGACGCTGGAGCGCGTGCTGATCCGCCACGAGGGCCGCGTGCACGTGCTGCCGGTGGAGAAGATCGACTACATCGAGGCACAGGACGATTACCTGTCGTTCGCGTCCAGCGGCAACCATCTGCGCAAGCAGCAGACCATGAGCGACATGGAGTCGCAGCTCGATCCGACGCGTTTCGTGCGCATCCATCGCTCGTTCATCCTGAACATCGAGCGCCTCGCGCGCATTGATCTGTACGGCAAGGACAGCTGGCTCGCGATCCTCGCCGACGGCAAGAAACTGCCGATGTCGCGCACGGGCCATGCGAAGTTGAAGGAGTTGATTGGTTGAAGGTCACGAGAGTCACGAGAGTCACGAAAGTCACGAAAGTGACGAGGATTTTCATGGACTGCAGGATCTTCCGACCTTCGTGACCTTCATGACCTTCGTGACTTCCCTCACCCATTCCGGAGGAATCATGTCCGAATTCAAATCCGAAGAATTCCAGTTCAGCGGCGAGACGCTGCTCGGCAAGATCAGGGAGATCATCCACGCCGGCAACGTGCGGCGCGTGATCATCAAGAACGAGGAAGGCCGCGTGCTGATCGACATGCCGCTGACGCTCGGCGTGGTCGGCACGCTGCTCGCGCCGCAGCTCGCCGCGCTCGGCGCCATCGCGGCGCTGGTGCTCAAGGGCACCATCGTGATCGAAAAGGACGTGACGCCCGACAAGGAGCCGACGCCGGGACCGTGATGGACCTGCGCAGTCCGCTCGTCGCGCTGCTGGCGATCTGCGCCGGTACGGCGAGCGCCGGATCGTGCATGAGCGAACGCGGCATGCGCCAGCAGTTGAATGCACTGGCGCGGCCGCAGGGCGAACGGATCGTCGCCGCGCTCGACCGCATCGACGGCACGGATCGCCAGTTGCTGGCGCTGCGCTCCTATCTGCGCCTTCGCTCGCTCGATGACCGCTGGAGCTGGACGCAGGCGCAGATCGATGCGTATCGCGAGTCCGACGAATATCGCGCGCTGCTCGCCGAGATCGAGAAGATCAGCGCGCGTTTCGCGGCCGACAATCCCGGCTACACGCTCTATGCCAATACCGAGGTACGCAGCCTCGACACCCAGATCGAGCGCTGGAACGAGAATCGCAGCGTCGGCGCGATCGCGGCCGATCTGTATGCCGCCGTGTGCGACAGCGGCGCGACCAGGCCGCAGGCGTTGCGCAGCTTCCTGCTCGAATGGCAGCCCGAATTCCCGGCGCCGCTGGCGGCGCCCGGTCTGTCGCCGCACGGGCGTGCGCGCGCCATCGATTTCCAGGTCCAGCAGGGCGCGCGGCTGGTGGCCGGGACGAGTACGGCGGCGATCGAAGGCGAGTGGGTGGCCGGCGGCTGGGCGCAGAAGCTGCAGGCGGCGATTGCGGCGGCCAGTTCGAAATTCCACGGGCCGCTGGCCTCGCCGAACGAGCCGTGGCATTACGAATACCGGCCGTAAGGGCGCTGTGTTTCCCTGCTCTCCCTGTAGGTCAGGCTGTAGGTCAGGCTTTAGCCTGACTCCTGAAAGGCCGGCTAAAGCCGGCCCCACAGTAAGAGTCCGAAACCGCTAGAATCGCGCGCCTTTCATCGGCCGACCGCCGTCGCCGAACCCTTCCCGAGGTTTTTCATGTCCGCCCAATCCCCCGCTGACGGTGCGAGCCCGGTCAGTTTCAATGACCTTTCCCTGAGCGCCGCCGTCGTAGCCGCGCTCAACGACGTCGGCTACGAGTCGCCGTCGCCGATCCAGGCCGCGACCATTCCCCACATCCTGAGCGGCGTCGACGTCGTCGGTCAGGCGCAGACCGGCACCGGCAAGACGGCCGCGTTCGCGCTGCCGATCCTGTCGAAAATCGATCTCGAACTGCGCGAGCCGCAGGCGCTGGTGCTGGTGCCGACGCGCGAGCTGGCGATCCAGGTGGCCGAAGCCTTCCAGCGCTATGCCACGCACATGCCGGGCTTTCATGTGCTGCCGATCTATGGCGGCCAGAGCTACACGCCGCAGCTGCACAGCCTGCGGCGCGGCGTGCATGTCGTCGTCGGCACGCCGGGCCGCGTGATGGATCACCTGAAGCGCGAAACGCTGAAGCTGCAGTCCGTGCGCTACTTCGTGCTCGACGAAGCCGATGAAATGCTGCGCATGGGTTTCATCGACGACGTCGAATGGATTCTCGGCCAGGCGCCGCAGTCGCGTCAGATCGCCCTGTTCTCCGCGACCATGCCGGCCGAGGTGCGGCGCATCGCGCAGAACCATCTGCGCAAGCCGGCGGAAGTGACCATCCGCAGCAAGACGAGCACGGCCAGCAGCATCCGCCAGCGCTTCTGGATGGTGAGCGGCGTGCACAAGCTCGACGCGCTGACGCGCATTCTCGAAGCCGAAACCTTCGACGCGATGATCGTCTTCGCGCGCACCAAGCAGGCGACCACGGAACTGGCGGAACGCCTCGAAGCGCGCGGTTTCGCCGTCGAGGCACTGAACGGCGATATCCCGCAGAACCTGCGCGAACGCACGATCTCACGACTCAAGGCAGGCCAGATCGATATCGTGGTCGCCACCGACGTCGCGGCGCGCGGTCTGGACGTCGATCGCATCAGTCACGTCGTGAACTTCGACGTGCCGTACGACCCGGAATCCTACGTGCACCGCATCGGCCGCACCGGACGCGCCGGACGCAGCGGCGAGGCGATCCTGTTCATCGCGCCGCGCGAACGCAACATGCTGCGCGTGATCGAACGCACGACGCGCCAGCCCATCACACAGATGCAGTTGCCGACGGTCGAAGACGTGAACGAACAGCGCGTCATTCGCTTCAATCAGCGCATCACGGATGCGCTCGCTGCCGGCGAGGCCAATGCCTTTCGCGGACTGATCGAGCGCTACGAACAGGAACACAATGTGCCCGCCATCGAGATTGCGGCCGCGCTGGCCAGCATGGCGCAGGGCAAGACGCCGCTGCTGCTGGACGCGCCGCAGCGGGAGAAGCGGGACGAGCGGGAGTCGGCAGGGAAGGTCGAGCGCAAACGCGAATCCGCTGCAGTCGACCATTCGCCGCCGCCAGCCGATCGCCCCGAACGCCGCAGTCGCGACGAGCGTCCGGCGCGCCGCGAGTTCGAACCCGACGGCGAGCGCCTACAGCACGGCAAACGCGAGCGTCACGACGATTCGGACCTGCAGACCTATCGCGTCGAAGTCGGCGCGGTCCACGGTATCAAACCGTCCAACATCGTCGGCGCCATCGCCAATGAAGCTGGCCTCGAAGGCAAGTTCATCGGGCGCGTGGTGATCCGCGAGGATCACAGCTTCGTCGATCTGCCCGGCGGCATGCCCAAGGAGATTTTCCGCGCGCTGCAGAAGGTGCGGGTCGGCGGCCAGCAGTTGCAGATCAGCCTGGCGCTGAAGACGCAGTCGGATCGGTTGAAGCGCGAGCGCGAGTTCGTGCCGGGGAAGAAGCCGGTCGGGAAAAAACCGGGCGGCAAGAAAAAGCCGCACAAGGATCACAAGCGGCGCAAGCCGTAGCGGTCTACTCTTTAATCTCTCCTGTGGGGCCGGCTTTAGCCGGCCTCTGGGAGTCAGGCTAAAGCCTGACCTACAGGAAGAGGCAGCTGCGCTATTCCGCAGTCGCGGATCCTGCAACGCATCTTATTCGTTGAGTTCTCGTCATTCCCGGAGAATCCCATGCCGATGCGAGTCACTGCGAACCCCTGGACCGCCCTGCTGACGACGATGGTGCTCAGCGGTTGCGCGACGTCGTCGGCGCCGGCCGTGCGCGTCGACAGCATCGAAGGCACATTGCCGAACTGCCAGAGCTTCGCGTGGAATCCGTCGCCGGGAACCGACGCAGCATCGTTCACGGATCAGCGCGTGCAGGGCATCGTGATGCAGACGCTGGAGGCCAAGGGCTACACCCAGTCGGCGGACAAGCCCGACTGCCGCATCGCCTATCACCTGTCGACCCATGAGAACCCGCAGTCGAAGCCGCGCGTCGGCGTCGGCATGGGCGGCGGGTCCGGCGGCGTGGGCGGCGGTGTCGGCATCAGCCTGCCGATCGGCAAGAAGAAAGCGCAGAGCGGCACATTCACGCTCGACGTCATCGATGCCAACAAGAACGCGCAGGTGTGGAGCGGCTCGATCGACGCCAGTTTCGATTCGGCTGAACTGAGCGACGCCGACGCCAGGGCGGTCGTCGAGCAGGTGCTGGCGAAATACCCGGACCGCAAGTAGCGCGGCACGGCGACGTCGTCCGGAATCGTCCGGCACGTCGCGAATCTGCGAATTGACACCTCCGCCGGGCCGGCTCACCGTGGCCGCCGGTTGACGTCGCAACGGCCGTCCGTCCGGACGGCAGGAATGACACTGGAGGTTGCTCATGAATGCGCGCATCGGTGCCGCCTTCCTCGCCCTCGTTCTGTCGCTGTCCGCCGTGTCGGCGCGGGCCGAACCCGGCGACTACAACGCCTTCCAGACCCTGCTGAACCTCGCCTTCCCGCCGGGACCCGACAATCCCGTGACGGCGGCGCAGCAGCAGGGCATTTATCCGCTGAAGCCGAATCCCGCGGGCTTTGCCGACGGCTTCAATCGCGGTGCGTACTACCAGTGGCAGACCGTGAAGCTCGCGGCATCCACGCAGGCGGTGTGCGGCAACGGTTCGCAGTACAAGTTCTTCGTGAATCGCGTTCCCAACACGCGCAACACGCTCATCTACATGGAAGGCGGCGGCGCCTGCTGGGACTACGCGAGCTGCAGCGGCCAGTCGGGCATCCGCGGTGCACGCAATCCCAACGGCATTCCCGACGACTACATGAGCCTGGTGAATCCGGGCAGCAGCCTCGTGAGTCCCTTCGTCGTGCGGCTGCATCCCTGGACGTCCGTGAAGACCCGGAACTGGAACCTGGTGTACGTGCCGTACTGCACGGGCGACGTGTACGGCGGCGATCGGGTCGCGGTGTACGGCGATCCATCGGGACAGAACCAGCCGCTCATCTGGCATCACAACGGCGTGCGCAACGTGCGCGCCGTGGTCGCCTGGCTCAAGAACAATCTGCCGCGTCCGACCCAGATGCTGTCGACGGGCTGCAGCGCCGGCGGCACGGGCAGTCTCGACAACTATCCGCATCTGCGCCGCGATCTCGCGCCGACGCGCGGCTTCCTGATCGACGATTCCGGCCCGCTGTTCTTCGCGCCGGAGGGTGCGGATGCGCAGCAGTATCCGTCCGTACGGCTGCACGCGGCGATCCGCCAGGTCTGGGGACTCGATCAGGGACCGCTGCCCTATCTCGAATCGCTGCTGCCCGGTTTCACGCGCGCAAATCTGGGTACCTTCTATGCCGCGCTCGCCGCCAAGCAGCCGACCGATCGGCTCGGTCACGCGCACTTCTGGCAGGACCTCAACTATTCCTCGTACTCGTACGAACGCTTCTTCCCCGAGATCCAGCAGGCGCCGGATCTGGCGACGAAGCAGGCGCTGATCCATGCGAAGTGGGCGACGGACACGACGCGCCTGAAGCAGGCACTGGATACGTTGCCGAACTTCGGCGGCTACTTCCCGCAATATCGCGCGCTGAATGAAAGTCACTGCACGACCATCGTCGACTTCGAGAACGGCGACGTGCAGGAACGCGGCCTGGAGCTCAGCAACTTCATCGACAGCGTGCTCGAAGGCAATGGCCCGGTGCTCGATGCGTCCGAGTCGAGCGATGCGGCCGATCGCGCCAAGCCGCTGAACCTGATCTATGCGCTGGTGGACGGCCTGCTGTGAAACCGAAGCGCGCATGGATGATTGCGGCGGCCACGGGCGCCGCGTCGTTGGCCATCCTCTACTGGCAGGTGCACACGCGTCAGGCGATGACGACGCCGGCCAGCGTACCGGCCACGCAGGAGCTTCCGGTGGCGACGATCGAAGACACGGTCGCGCCGGGCATCGCCGCCGCGGCGGCGGTACCGGACGAACAGCAGGCACGCCTCGCATTCCATGCGCGGACGCGGACATTCTTCGCGCAAGCCGCGGCGCTACCTGCGGAGGAACGCGCCGCGCGTGCGAAAGAGATCGAAGCGGATGTCGAGGAGTACGAACGTCGCGGCGAACTGTCTGCGGGCGAAGCGTTGCTGCTGAAGATCGCGCTGATCCGCGAATCCGTCGCCGAGGCGACACGGCAGACCCAGCAGATCGCCGCGCTCGAAGAACGCTACCGGGTCGATACCGAACGCCGCCAGGCCGCCTACGCCGCGCAGCGCGATCCGATGTTCGAACTCTACAAACTACGTGAGAGCGCCATCGTCACGAACGTGATGGCGATGAGCGAGATTCCCGGGGGACTCAGTCGCGATGAATACCTGCGGCAGCGGCTGCAGTCCGAGCGCGAACTGCTGCTGGGCGGCGGCTGAGTTCAACCCCGGCTGATGTACCAGACGACGATGCCGGCCAGGACCAGGCCGATGAGGAGCTTCGGCCATGACAGGCTGGCGAGCGAAGTCGTCGTTCCGGCGGGGACGTCGCGCTTGCCATGGATCATGGTCGCGATGAGGTTCTGGCGGCGGAACAGCAGGTAGTACAGCACGGCGATGATGTGCAGCCCGATGAGCCCGAGCAGCACGTTGAACAGCGTCTCGTGAATGTCGGCGCAGGCACGGCCGGTGTCGAAGCTCACGAGATGCGACAGCGGGCCCGATTCGATGCCGTCGACATCCACCGCGAACAGCCCGAGCGTCACCTGCGCAATCAGCAGCAACAGCAGCAGGATCACGCTCAGCGCGCCGAGCGGATTGTGGCCCGGCCGGGCAGCGCCTGACGCATCCCGCACGTACGACCAGACTGCCCGCGGACCTTTGACGAAGTTCGCGAAGCGCGCCGTTTCGCTGCCGAAGAATCCCCAGTAGACGCGGAACACCAGCAGTCCCAGCAGCGCATAGCCGCTGTAGCGATGCCACTCGAGGTTGTTGTTCTCCGCGGTCCACCACGACAGCGCGACCAGCGCGACCATCAGCCAGTGAACGAGGCGGATCGGCGCGTCCCAGATGCGGACGCGGGTGAGCGGGGAATCAGGCATGGCGGAATTGGGTCGTCAGGATGAGGGTTTCACACGGAGACTACGGAGACCGGAAGAGAGAAGAAGAATTTTCCACGGGGGACACGGGGAACACGGGGTCTCAGAGAACAAGAGTTTTCTTTCCCCGTGCTCCCCGTGTCCCCATTCTTGCCCCGTGGAAATTCTTCTTGATCGCTGGCTCCGTGATCTCCGTGTGAAATGCCTTTGTCAATCTTCCGGCGTACGGAAGTTGTCGTGGCAGTTCTTGCAGGCCTTGCCGACCTCGCCGAACTGGGCACGTACTGCGGCGACGTCGCCGGCGGCGGCGACCGTGTTGAGCTTGCCCGCCTGTTCCTGGAACAGTTTCTGCGCGGCGTTGAAGTCCTGGGGCTTGCTCCAGATCTCGGCCTTGGCGCGGGTCTTCACGCCCTCTTTCGGACCGGAGTCCGCGGGGAACCAGTTGAACTGTTCGTTGGCCGCGTTGTTCACGACGACGGCCGCATTCTTGATCGCTGCCGCATCGGGCGCGTTGGCCCGGGTCTGGTCGCGGATGACTTTGAAGGCGTCGCCGAGCTTGTGATATTCGTCGTGACGAACCTTGTAGATGCCGGTGGCGTGATCGTCGTGGGCGAGGATGACGCCGAGCGGCGCTGCGACCGCAGCGGTGGCAATCGTCAGCAGGATTCTGCTTCTGAGGCTATTCGACATGGGGGTGTCCGTGGCTTGGGAAGACCGGCCTAGTGTCGACGCAAGCCGCGGATCACCGCAAGCACAAGCGGGTAACGAACCGCAAACGCAGGCGCGCCGTCCCGGAGGGCCGCTTGGCGTATCTTTTCATTCGGGCCGCAAGCAAACGCCGCTGCGACCGTCGGCGCCGGCAGGCATACTTGCCGGCGCCCGGCATCCGATATCGACAACACAGCAGCGCGATGCCCGCTGCGCGACCAACCGATGGGGAACTTCGCATGCGCAAGCTACGTGTAATGGCCTTGGCCGCCGCCGCAATCCTGATCGCGGCCTGCTCGTCCACGCCGTCCAAGCCCAAGGGTCCCGATCTGTCGGGCAACTGGGTGCTGACGACCGAAAGCCCGATGGGCGCACAGGATGCCGACATGACGGTCGCCCAGAGCGGCACCGCCCTGAGCGGCAAGGTGTCGAGCCAGATGGGCTCGGTCGACTACACCGGCACGCTCGAAGGCACGGCGGTGGCCTTCGGCTTCTCGATCGACGTCCAGGGCACCGACCTGCGCATCGATTACACCGGCACCGTCGAAGGCGACACCATGAAGGGCAAGGCCGTGTTCGGCTCCTACGGCGAAGGCACCTTCACGGCGAAGCGCAAGACCTGAGACCGGATTCGGAAGAGAAGAGATTTTCCACGGGGGACACGGGGACCACGGGGATCCAAGAGAGAGAAAATTTTTCTTCCCTGTGTTCCCCGTGTGTCCCCCCTTCCTGCCCCGTGGAAACTCTTCTTCTCCGGCCTCCGGGTGAAACCTTCTCATTCTCCCAGCAGATCGCCGCGAGGCGGCAGCCACGGTGGCAGCGGCGACGAACAGTGCGCCGCATCTTTCTTCAGTTCGATTTCAGCAAATCCCAGCGCCGGTTCGCGGTCGTAACGCAGGTCGCCCACAATCCAGGTGTTCTCGCGCCGCAGCGCCCACGGCACGCGGGCGAAGTGCATCAGGGCGGCGGCGTCGCAGTCGCGAACCGCGAGTGCAGGCAGTTCCGTGCGGCGCATGACCACCTCGCCATGCCAGATCACCGCGGGCGAATCGTTGCCGACCACGCGCGTCATCGGCGCGGTGACATTGCTGAGCAGTTCGTGGCCGGGACAGCGCGCGGCCGGCAGCACCTGCGGCCACAATGACCAGGTGCCGCGCCGGATCACGTAACGGTCCGCGTCGGTCATCGGCAGCATCACGTCCCAGCACACGGGGTTGGCGGGGAATGGTGTGAGCACGTAGTCGAGCACCGTCATCTGCGGCAGCGCTTCCGATACGAAACGACGCACCTGCGTTTCGGCGGCATTGCGACTCAAGGCAAACGTCGCGGTGATCGACAGCCACAGGGCAATGCCGGCGAGCAGCGCCGTGACGGGTTTCGTCCTGCGCGCGATACCGAGCATCGCCAGCGCCAGTCCGGTCGCGAGCACGGCGAAGCCGATCGGCACCAGGCCGCTGCCGAAGCAGGCGGCCAGCGCGGCAGCCAGCAGGGCACCGACCAGCACGCGCGCCAGCGTCGTGCGCAGGATGAAGATCAACGGCGCGGCGGCCGTCCACAGCAGCGGTTCCCAGATGAAGATCGTGTCGCCGTACAGCCAGCGGTTGTCGACCGGCCAGAACGGATGCACGCCGTAGTTGTTGGCGAAATCCATCGTGATGTGCAGCAGCAGTGCGAGCAGCGCCGCGGCGGCGACATGCCAGCGATCGCGTGTCATCAGCGGCCAGTGTCGCCAGCGACACCAGGCCTCGCAGACCAGGTACAGCAATGCCGCGGCGAGGAACGCGCCGATCACGGTATGCGTGTGGCCGCGATGCTCGAGCAGATATTCGAGCTTGTCGCCGCTGATCGCCGACGACAGGAAATCGAGATCGGGCACGTTGCTGCCCACGGCCATCAGCGTCACGAGCAGATTGCGTCGTTGCGGCTGCGACAGTCCCGACGGACTGGGCGACGTCGTGCGTGCCAGGGTTTCGCCGACCAGGACGCCGGCGAGCGTATGAGTGAGATTGTCCAAGCGGCGATTCAGGCGATGAAGTAGGCGAGCACGAAGATGCCGAGCATGGTGAAGGCGATGGCGATCTTGGCGAGCGTGCCGAAGATCAGGCCGATCCAGGTCGCCACGCCGACGCGGCCGGCCTGGTCGAGTCGTCCGTGGACCGTGAGTTCGGCGATCAACGCACCGACGAACGGTCCGAAGATCAGGCCGGGAATGCCGAAGAACAGGCCGACCACGGTGCCGAGCAATGCACCCGTGATCGCCCGTTTGCTCGCGCCGACGTGCCGTGCACCCAGCGCCGAAGCGGCGAACTCGACGATGACGGACAGCAGCGTGAGAAAACCGAGGATGCACAGCGTGACCCAGCCGATGCGCTGGAAGTCATCGATGGCCGCTGCGACCACCATGCCGGCGAACATCAGGGGAATGCCCGGCAATGCCGGCAGCACGATGCCGAGCGCACCGACCAGCATCAGCAGCAGGGCGAGCGTCCAGAGCGCGGCGTTGGTCATGCCGCGACGTTAGCAAAAAAGAAGCGCTCTTGGTTTTCCCCTCCTCCGCGTAGCGGGGGAGGGTTGGGGTGGGGGTTTCTTCAGAGTGCGCACGATGCCGTGAGCGCGCCCACGGCCATCGCTTGGCTTCGTCCCCGGACTGTTGCATCGTTGGGCCGATCCAGTGAGGAGTTCATCATGCGCATTGCAGTCATCATTCTCGCGTCGCTGCTGTCGCTGTCCGCGACTGCCGCGGAATTGCTGGTCCTGAACAAGGGCGATGCGACGCTGTCGTTCGTCGATCCGGCGAGCGGCGTCACGGCGAAGACGATCGCCACGGGCGACGGCCCGCACGAAGTCGAGCTGTCGGACGATGGCAGGCTCGCGTTCGTCAGCAACTACGGAGCAAACGTCGCTGGCAACACGCTGTCGGTGATCGACGTGCCCGGCCGCGTCGAGATCAGGCGAGTGGATCTCGGCGAACTGCGCCGCCCGCACGGCCTGTCGTTCTCCGCGGGTCACGTGTACTTCACATCGGAGGCGAGCAGGCGCATTGCGCGGTTCGATCCAGCAGCGAAACGCGTCGACTGGCAGTTCGACACGGCTCAGGAAGGTACGCACATGGTGCTGGCTGCGCGCGATGGCACGAAGCTGTTTGCGAGCAACATGGGGTCCGACAGCATTGGCATCGTTGCGCGCGATGCGAAGGACGAGTGGCAGCAGACACTGGTATCGGTCGGCGCCGGCCCCGAAGGGCTCGACGAGTCGCCCGACGGCAGGCAGCTCTGGACGGCGCATTCGCGCGATGGCCATGTGTCCGTGATCGACGTGGCGAGCGCGAAGGTCGTTCACACGTTCGATGCCGGAACGAAGCGTTCGAACCGGCTCAAGTTCACGCGCGACGGTGCGCTGGTGCTGATCTCCGATCTCGGCGCGGGCGAACTGGTCGTCATCGATGTCGCCAGCCGCACGCAGCGCGCACGACTGCCGCTGGGCCTGGCGCCGACCGGCATTCTCATTGCACCGGATGGCAAGGAGGCATACGTCGCCGTGTCGGGCGCCAATCGCATCGCGGTGGTGGATCTGGGCGCGCTGAAAGTCAGTCGCACGATCGAGACGGGAAAGAGTCCAGACGGGATGGCGTGGCGCGAGCGCTAAGGATCCCTTCTGCGCACGGCCACCACCTCGAACGTCACGTGCAGCCGATCCTGCACCGTCAATGCACCGAGCGCCGCCGAGAAGGGCTTGATGCCGAAGTCGGACTGCAGCAGATCGAGCTTGCCGCGCACCGTGACGCGGTCGGCTTCGATGCTGATGGCAGGTTGCAGCGACACCTCGCGACTGACATCGCGGATCGTGACTTGCGCCGTGACCTGCGCGTTCGCCGCCGAGCCCGCGATGTTCACGGACTTCAAGCTGATGGTCGGATAGCGCCCGGCATCCAGCACTTCGGCGCGCAGCATGTTCCGGCGCGTGCCGTCGCGATCGGCCTCCGGGACATCGGGCGGAAAATCGCTGCCTGCGGCGCGACGTGCCTCGGGATCGTCGACGATCATCCGTGCGACGGGGAAGGACACGTCGAAACCGGACTTCGTCGTCATGGCATGTACCCAGAGGCGACCCTGCAGTCCGCGCACGCTCATCACGTGATTGTGGCCGAGCCGCGCCAGCGCGCCGCCGCGATAGACCAGGACGTGCAGCGTGGATGTCTCGGGATCGACGTCGTAGACGGTGGCGTCGCGTACTTCGGCGGGCGCCGTCGGCGCCGCGGGCGCGCGTTCCGGCGGACGCACGGGCTTCGGGCACGCGGTGAGCAGCCCGGCGCTCGCCAGGAGCAGCAGTGCGCGGGTAATCATTCTCGTCGACATGGGGATCGCTCCGTCTGGCTGTTGCGGCACAATGCCGTACACTTCCGCCCGCCTTTCCTCGGCACAGGTCGCGCATCATGCAACTCAGGAACAGCACCGAACGTTATGGCGCCGTGGCGCAGCTGCTGCACTGGTCGATCGTCGTGCTCATCATCACGCAGTTCGTGCTCGCGAACCAAGCGGGCGCGCTGTCGCTCGGCCCGGCCAAGATCGCGGTACTGGCCCAGCACAAGTCGGTCGGCATGACGATCTTCGCGCTGGCCGTGGTGCGCCTGCTGTGGCGCTGGGTCAATCCCGTGCCGCCGCTGCCGGCGCAGACGCCGCGCTGGCAGAACGTCGCGGCGCATCTGTCGCACTGGGCGCTGTACGCGCTCATCCTGATCACGCCGCTGCTCGGCTGGACGATGTCGTCGGCGCGCAATTTTCCGGTGAGCTGGTTCGGGCTGTTCACGCTGCCGGACCTGATCCAGCCGGATCGCGCGAAGTACGACCTGCTGCACGAGGCGCATGAAATCTGCGCGCTCACGATGGCGGCGATCGCCGTCCTGCACGCCGCCGCGGCGCTCAAGCATCATTTCTTCGATCGCGACAATGTCCTGCGTCGCATGCTGCCGGTCCGCCTCAAGGCGGATCGGTCCTGAATTTTCTCCGCAAGAGACTGCGTACCATGATCCGACGTCTGCAATACCTCTCCCTGGCGCTCACGCTCGTGCTCGGCCTCGCCTGGGCCGCCACGCAATGGACGATGCAACCGAAAGACAGCACGCTGACGTTCGTCGGTACGCAGGCGGGTGCGCAGTTCCAGGGGGCGTTCGACAAATTCACCGCCGACATCCGCTTCGATCCCAAGGATCTGGCTGCGAGCCGCTTCGATGTGAAGATCGATACCGGGTCGGTGAACACGAAGGACCGCGATCGCGATGACATCATCCGCGGCCCCGACCTTTTCGGTTCGAAGCAGTGGCCAACGGCGCACTACGTGGCGGAGAAATTCACCGACAAGGGTTCGGGAAAATACTCCGCCACCGGCCAGCTGACCCTGCGCGATGCCACGAAGCCAGTACCCATCGATTTCACGTTCGAGATCAAGGACGGCAATGCGTGGCTCAAGGGACAGGCAACACTCAAGCGCCTGGATTTCGGCGTGGGGCAGGGAGAATGGAAGGACACCCGGACCGTGGCGAACGAAGTGCAGATCCGCTTTGCGCTGCTGCTGAAGCAGTGACGTCGCGCGCATCGCCGCGGTCGATGCAGGTCTCATGAATCCCGTACGCTTCACGCAGCCGGACGACTGTGTCGAAGCGACGCTGAGCCGCGTCGGCAGGCACATCGTCATGGGCCTGCCGGTGGCGATCGGCAAGCCCAATCCGCTGGTCAATGCTTTCGTGCGGCGCGCCGTCGGCGATCCCGGCATTCGTCTCACGATCGTCACGGCGCTGTCGCTGCGCGTACCGCGCTGGCACGGCGATCTGGAGCGCCGGCTGCTGCAGCCGTTGACGCAGCGCATCTTCGGCAACACTCCCGAACTGGAATACGTGCGGCTGATCGAGCAGGGCCGGCTGCCGCCGAACATCGAGGTCATCGAGTTCTATCTCGAACCCGGCGCCTGGCTCGGCAACGAACATCTGCAGCGCCACTACCTGAGTTCCAACTACACGCACGTGGCGCGCGATGCCCTGCGTCGCGGCATGAATGTCGTGGCGCAGATCGTGGCGGCGCCACCGGCGGATGAGATGCCCGCGGGCGTGCTGAGTCTCGGTTCGAATCCCGACCTGACGGCGGACCTGCTGCCGCAGATCGCATCGATGCGTGCCAGCGGCCAGCCGTTCGCGCTCATCGGACAGGTGCATCGCGAGCTGCCGTTCATGTACGGCGATGCGCTGGTCGCTTCCGACACGTTCGATTTTCTGGTGGAAGACCCGGCTGCGGACTATCCGCTGTTTGCGCCGCCCAACCTGCCGATCGGGCTCACCGAGCATGTGATCGCGCTGCATGTGAGCACGCTGCTGCGCGACGGCGGCACGCTGCAGCTCGGCATCGGCGAACTGGGCGATGCCATCGTCTACGCGACGCAGCTGCGTCATCGCCAGCCGGCGGTGTATCGCGAAGTGCTGGAGAGCACCGGCATTCTCGAGAAGCATCGGCGCCTGATCGAAACCGAAGGCGGCACGGCGCCGTTCGAGCGCGGCCTGTACGGCTGTTCGGAAATGCTGGTCGACGGCTTTCTCGATCTGTATCGCAGCGGCATCCTCAGGCGTCGCGTGTATCCGAGCGCGCGCATCCAGCGGCTGCTCGACGAAGGACACATCGACGAGACGGTCAGCCGGCGCACGCTGGATGCCCTGAGCGCTGCCGGCATGAACCGCATGTCCTACGTGGATTTCAACGAACTGCGCGAGGTCGGCGTGTTTCGCGACGACGTGCAGTACGAGCGCGGCATGCTGATCGCGCCCGACGGCGCGCTGTTGCCCGCCGGCTTCGACGATCCGGCGCATCGCGAAAGCATCGCGCGGCAATGCCTCGGCGAGCGCCTGCGCAATGGCGTGCTGGTGGATGCGGGATTCTTCTTCGGGCCGAAAGCGTTCTACGCCGGTCTGCGCGAACTGCCCGCGGAACAGCGACGGCTGTTCGCGATGCGCGGCATCAGCTTCGTCAACGAACTCTACGGCCACGAATGGGAACTCAAGACGGCGCAGCGCCGGCATGCGCGCTTCGTCAACACGACCATGATGGTGACGGGACTCGGCGCCGCCGTATCCGATGCACTGGAGGATGGACGCGTCGTCAGCGGCGTGGGCGGCCAGTACAACTTCGTCGCCATGGCGCATGCGCTGGCCGAGGCGCGCTCGATCCTGTGCCTGCGGTCGACGCGCGTGTCGAAAGGCAAGGTCACGTCCAACATCGTCTGGAACTACGGCCATACGACCATCCCGCGGCATCTGCGCGACATCGTCGTCACCGAGTACGGCATTGCCGACCTGCGCGGCCGCACGGATGAAGAGATCGTGCAGGCGCTCGTCGCCGTCATGGATGCGCGCTTCCAGGACGACTTCGTCGCCGCAGCACACCGCGCGAAAAAGCTGCCGGCCGACTATCGCATCCCTGCGCAGGCTCGCGACAACCGTCCTGACATTCTCGCGGCGCGTTTTGCGCGTTGGCGCGACGCGGGCCTGTTCGCGTCGCTGCCGTATGGTTCGGATTTCACCGGCGAGGAACGGGTGCTGATGAAGGCACTGAAGGGCCTGGCAGCGCAGGCAGCGACCTGGGCGGGTCGACTGCGCATTGCGACGGCGATGCTGGCCTCGCCCGACGTACCCGAATTCCGGCCGCTGCTCGAACGCATGGCCCTGGCCGCACCGTCATCCTTTCGCGAACGCATCGGCCGGCGCCTGGTCGCGGCGGCCCTGCGGCTCGATGGTTCTCTGCTGTAGGTCAGGCTTCAGCCTGACTTCCGAAAAAGAGGCCGGCTAAAGCCGGCCCCACAGGAAGAAAAACGGCAGCAATCAGTTCGAGTCGGCTTCCCGCTTTTCCGGGCAACCTTTTCCCGCGCCGCCGCGTCCAACGGCCATCCACGTTCTCTCGCAGAAGGACGCCCCGATGAACAGGCTCATTCCCGCCGTCGCCCTCGCGCTCGGTTCCATCGCCCTCGCACACGCCGATGACTGCCGGCACAGCGCCGAACGGTCGGCCGTTGCGGACGCGGCCGGCATTACCAAGGTCGTCATCGGCGCCGGCGCAGGCGATCTCAAGGTCCGCGGTGCGCCCGCGGCAAGCCGCATCCAGGCCAGCGGTCACGCCTGCGCATCGAACGACGACCTGCTGGCGAAGATCCAGATCGACAGCCGCCGCGAAGGCGACACGCTGTACCTCAAGACGCTGATGCCCGACCTGGAGGACGGCAGCTTCCTGTTCAACGCCTACGCGAGGCTCGACCTGTCAGTGCAGGTGCCCGACACCGTCGCGATCGAACTGGAGGATTCCAGCGGCGACCTCGAACTCAGCCGCGTGAAATCCGCCGTCGTCGCCGACAGCTCCGGTGATATCGAGATCAGGGACATCGCCGGCGATCTGGACGTGAGCGACAGTTCCGGCGACATCGAGATCGACCGCGTCGCTGGCAATCTGCGCGTGAAGGACAGCTCGGGCGACATGGAGATCGAAGAAATCCAGGGTCAGGTCGAGATTCCCATCGACAGCTCGGGTGATATCAGCATTACCCAGGCTGGCAGCGTACACATCCATCAGGACTCGTCGGGCGGCATCGTGATCCGCCGCGTCAATCGCGACGTGCGCATCGACACCGACAGTTCCGGCGACATCGACGTCGCCGAAGTCGGCGGCAACTTCAGCGTCGGCGCCGACGGCAGCGGCAGCATCCGTCAGGCGAAGGTGCTCGGCAGGGTGGAGTTGCCGGAGCGGTAGAACGAGATCGGAAGCGGAGAATGGCCGCAAAAAGGCGCAAAGATCTCAAAGCAAGAATAGAAAAGCTCTGATCCGACTTTGCGATCCTTGCGCCTTTTTGCGGCCATTCTCCTTTCCGGTCTTTGCGGTTACTCCTGTCTCGCCCCGACGATCTCATCCGCGATCTCACCCGCGCCGTACACCTCGCGCAGTGCCGTGATGATGATGCGGGGATGGACGGACACGGCGCGGTTGTTGCGTTCGTCGTACCAGTAGCTGCCGGCGATGGAGTGGATGTTGCCGTCGAAGGCGAGGCCGACGACGCGGCCGCGGGCGTCGACCAGCGGGCTGCCGGAGTTGCCGCCGACGATGTCGTTGGTCGTCACGTAGTTGAAGGGTGTGCTCGGATCGAGCTTGTCGCGCGCGTCGAGCCAGGCCTGCGGCAGGCGGAAAGGATCCTTGCCGGTGGTGCGTTCGTACAGGCGCGCCAGCGTCGTGAAAGGCGCGATGTCTTCGCCTTTCTCCTTCCAGCCCTGCACGGCGCCGTAGCTCACGCGCAGCGTGAAGTTGGCATCGGGATAGATGTTCGTGCCGAGCGCGGCGAAGCGTGCTTTCGCGATGCGCTCCTGGCCCGAGGCGATCGGCGCCTGGACTTCGTCTTCGAAGACCTTGCGCAGCGCGCGCGCTTCGGGATCGATGCTGCGGGCGAGCGCGATCATCGGATCGGTCGAGGCATTCACGGCTGCCGTGCCGCCTTCCCACAGCGCCTTGCGGACGGCCGGGTCGGCGAGCTTCGATTCGGTGAGCAGTTTCTGCGCCAAGGAATCGGGCGATTCGCTGCTCAGGAGCTGGCGCACTACGGGATCGTCCGGTCCGAGATTTTCCCGCAGCTTGTCGAGCGAGAACGACAGCGACACCTGCTCGAAGTCGCTGTGTACCGGCGTCGCTGCGAGAAGACTCGCCTCGATCTTCGGCAGATTCGAGGCCGCGTATTCGCGCAGGCGCAGTTCATTGGGCTTGTCGCGTTCCGCCGCGCCGCGCACCAGCTGGCGCGCGTACATGAAGAGCTTGCTGCTGAAGCCGGCGCCGCTCTCCAGATAGAGGTAGCGATCGTAGATGTCGCGATAGCGGTTTTCGGCCGTATCGATGTCGGTCCATGCGGAGGCCATCGCGGGGCCGGCCTGTGCCTTGAGCTGTTCCTCCTGCCTGCGTTTGGTGTCGAACAGCGCATCGTCGAGCAGGGCCTGCTGGAAGCCGCGATAGACCTTCAGCGAGTTCTCGACGTGCAGCAGCGAATCCTGGCTGATGCGCGCCGGCTCCGCGCCGGTCTTGGCCCATTGCAACAGACGACCGCGATACTCCGTGTTGCGGATCACGTAGGCGGGCACCGAAGTGTCGCGCTGGAACTGCAGTTGCGACACGGTGTACAGCCGGTTGGTGTTGCCGGGATGGCCGACCACGAACACCGGCTCGCCTGCCGACGGACCTTCGGCACGCCAGGTCAGATGTTCTGGCGTGCGCGCCGGCTTGCCGTTCTCGTAAACGCGCAGCAGGCTGAAATCCAGGCACCAGCGCGGGAAATTGAAGTTGTCGGGATCGCCGCCGAACGCGGCGATGGCGTCGTGCGGCGCGAACACGATGCGCACGTCGTCATAACGCTTGTACTTGTACAGGTAGTACTGGCCGCCCTGGTAGAGCGTCACCGATTCGCAGGCCAGGGGACCGGTGCCGCGATTCTTCTTCGCCGCCGCCGTGCACTCGGCTTCCAGCTTGCTGAGCGTCTGCTTGCGCACTTCGTTGGCTTTCGAATCGGCGAGGCCGGCGGTCGCCGCATTCACCTTGTCGGTGACGTTCTCGGTGTCGATGAGGACCGACAGCATTTCGGTCGGACACTTGCGCTCGTCGCTGCGGCGCTGCGCATGGAAGCCGTCGCCGATGAGGTCGCTTTGCGGTGTCGACAGTTCCGCAAGGCATTCGACCACGCAGTGATGGTTGGTCATCACCAGGCCATCGCCGGAAATGAACGATCCGGTGCAGCCGCTTTCGTGCCGGGTCGTGGCGCGCTGGACTTTTTTCAGCCAGGCATCGTCGATGTCGACGTTGTACTTCTGCTTCACCGCGGCCTTCGGGAAATTGAAGGTCGTCCACATGCCTTCGTCGGCATGGGCGATGCCCGTTGCCATCAGGAGGCTGAAAAGGATCTTGAGCCGGTGCATGCAGTGCTCCGCTGGATGAAAGAAGGTCGGGCCGCAGCGCGGCCGACGTATCGGCATAGAAGAAATCAGAATTCCGATTGCATCAATAGCAGCCGGGTTCCTTCCGGCGCTTCCAGGATGGCGTTGGTCGCGTCATCGAGGCTGTCGGGCATTTCGTCGAGCAGCGTGAAGCCGCGTTCGCGCAGGCGCGCGAGCTTTTCGCGCATGTCCGGATCTTCGAAGCTCAGCACCGGCTGGCGCAAGGCGCGGGTGCGGTACAGGCCGAGATTGAGCAAATCGCTGGTCACCGGCGTGCGGGGAAACGGTAGCGGCTCTTCATCCATGGCGACGAAGCCGAGCGGTTCCCAGAAGGCGCGCGCCGCGCTCGCATCGCGCACCGGTACGCCGAACTCGGTGAAATAGCCGCATTCGCTCGCGGCGAGTGCGGCCGGATCCGGCGGCGAAAACGTGCGGGCTTCGATGAGATGAATGCACAGTCCGGACGGATCTTCGAACGCCGCCTGGTTGAAGACGTCGTTGCCCAGGCGCTCCTGATCGAACGAGATTCCCGCGGCGCGCAGCGGTTCGAGGCTCCGCGCCAGCCGCGGCAGCACGAAGGTCAGCGCCGGCGAACGGATGAAGCCGCCGTGCAGGCCGATGAACAGGCGGCCGTCGGTGACCACGGCATAGGGATACGGCCAGGTCTCGCTGACGCTGGCCTGCATGAAGCCGAGCGATTCGTAGAACTCCAGCGACGCCTGGATGTCCGGCGCGTGCAGGCTGATTTCCAGGAAGCGTCCGAGCATCAGGCCGCCTGCCAGCCTTGCGCATTGCGTGCGATCAGTCCGGCGAGCGCGGCCACGTGCGGATCGGTCGCGTTCAGCGCAGGAATGTAGTCGTACGACTCGCCGCCGTTTTCCAGGAACAGCGCGCGATTGCGAATGGCGATTTCTTCCAGCGTTTCCAGGCAGTCGGTGGCGAAGCCGGGGCAGATCACGCTGATGCGTTTGCGGGAGCCTGTTGCGTACTGCACGAGCAGTTCGTCAGTGTAGGGGCGCAGCCACTCCTCTCGCCCGACCTGCGACTGGAAAGCGATGCTCCATTCGTCGCTCGCCAGTCCCAATGCCTGGGCCAGGAGTCGTGCCGTCTCGAGCGATTGCCGATGGTACGGATCGCCGGCCTCGACGTAGCGGCGCGGGATGCCGTGAAACGACAGCAGCAGATGCTGCTGTCCCTGCGTCTGCCAGTGTCGACGGACGCTGTCGGCGAGCGCCTCGATGTAGCCGGGATCGGCGTGATAGTCGGCAATGAAGCGCAGCGCCGGCACGTCGCGAAATCGTCCGAGCGCGCGGCTGACGCGATCGAACACCGACGCCGTCGTCGTCCCCGAATACTGCGGATACAGCGGCAGCACGATGAGCCGGCGTACGCCTTCGCGATGCAGCTTCCCGAGGCTGTCGGCGATCGACGGCGAGCCGTAGCTCATGCCCAGTTCGACCGCGACATCCGTCTGCAGGCGCGCTGCCAGTTCGCCGCGCAGGCGCTGCGTCAGTGCAGTGCTGTGGATCAGCAGCGGCGAGCCCTGCGGCGTCCAGATCTGTTGATACGCATGGGCACTGCGCCGCGGCCGGATGCGCAGGATGACCCCGTGCAATGCCAGCCACCACAGCCAGCGCGGCGCCTCCACGACTCGCGGATCCCAGAGGAATTCGGCAAGAAAGCGCCGGACGGCACCGGGCGCCGACGAATCGGGCGTGCCGAGGTTGACCAGCAGGACCCCAAGGCGGGACGACGATCCGGGTTCGGGGACGGGTTGGCCGAGGTAGTGGGGCATGAAGGGCACGCTGGGGAAGGCGCCGCTAGTCTGTCCGAAGGCGAGTGCTTTTGGAAAGTTCTCTCAAGCAAAACAAGGGTCTGCGAACGATAGCGGCGCATCGACGGCGCGCCCGGAAAAATTTTGCTCGAGGGAGTGAGGGAATCCCCCCGGTTTCGTCGCTTATGCCAGTAAGGGACAGCATGCAAGTGAGTCTGGAATGTCTCACAGGGACCCCGGAGGGGTCGGGGCATGCAAACGGGCTAGGATGCCCTTCGAATTTTCTGGTGCCAGCTGGCGGACGCTCCCGATTCGTACTGCCCCTCCCCGGGATCGCAGTGTCCACCGGCAGGCATGTTGCCGACTCAATGCTGTGAGTCGGCAGCTGCCTCGGATGGCGGTCGGTCGTGATCCGGATGCGCTACCGCCCAAGCGCCTTCCGGAGCGTGCCGACCGCCTCCACTTTCCTGCGACGAAAAATCAGCGTTCGAGAATCGCCGTCACGCCCATGCCGCCGGCCGTGCAGATGGAGATCAGGCCGCGTCCGTTGCCGCGCTGTTCGAGCTGCTTGGCCAGTGTGGCGATGATGCGCGCGCCGGTGGCGCCGAACGGATGACCGATCGCGACGCTGCCGCCCTTCAGGTTCAGTTTGCTGCGATCGATGCTGCCGAGCGGCTCGGCGAGGCCCAGCCGTTCGCGACAGAACTCCGCCGATTCCCACGCCTTCAGCGTGCACAGCACCTGCGCTTCGAACGCTTCGTGGATTTCATAGATGTCGAAGTCCTGCAGCCGGATGCCGGCGTCCGCGAGCATGCGCGGCACGGCATAAGCCGGCGCCATCAGCAGTCCTTCCTTGTGGACGAAGTCGACGGCCGCGACCTTGCCGTAGGTGAGATACGCCTGGATCGGCAGTCCGCGACGCTTTGCCCAGTCTTCACTCGCGAGCAGTACGGCCGCTGCGCCGTCGGTCATCGGCGTCGAATTGCCCGCCGTCAGCGTGCCGTTGCGATCGAATGACGGCTTGAGCTTCGCCAGCTTTTCCAGCGACGTATCGCTGCGGATGTTGTTGTCGCGCTTGAGCCCCTGGTATTCGATGACCAGGTCGTCGTAGAACCCCGCGCTGTATGCCGCTGCGGCCTTCTGATGACTCTGCAACGCGAGTTCATCCTGCGCCTCGCGCGGGATCTGCCAGGTCTTCGCCATCAGTTCGCAGCTCTGGCCCATCGACAGTCCCGTGCGCGGTTCCATGACACCGGGCAATTGCGGTTTGAAATGCTTCGGACGCAGGCCGAACCACGGACCGAGCCGCTCGCCGAAGCGCTTGCCGCGGGCGCTCGCGAGCAGCAGCTTGCGATAGGAATCCGGATACACGATCGGCACGTCGCTCGCCGTATCGACACCGGCCGCGATCGCCGAATCGATCTGTCCTGCCGCGATCTTGAGTCCCAGCACGATGGCCGTTTCGAGACTGGTGCCGCAGGCGCGCTGCAGATCGAAGGCCGGCGTTTCCGGCGCGAGTCCGCTGCCCAGCACGGCTTCGCGCGTCAGATTGAAATCGCGCGAGTGCTTGAGCACTGCGCCCGCGCCGACATCGCCGAGCGTCTGGCCCT
The DNA here is from genome assembly GCF_036735925.1 of Povalibacter sp. Classification (NCBI taxonomy): domain Bacteria; kingdom Pseudomonadati; phylum Pseudomonadota; class Gammaproteobacteria; order Steroidobacterales; family Steroidobacteraceae; genus Povalibacter; species Povalibacter sp. Next base: position 20,760 of record NZ_DAINNK010000038.1, on the reverse strand, counting down.
GCAGCTGGAAGCGCTCGACCAGTCCGCTCAACGTGGCCGTGAGCATGTCCTGGTTGCTGGCTTCGGCATACACACCCATCGAGCGGGCGAAGGGAATGCGCACGCCGCCGATGATGGCGACGCGCCGCGGCGAAGATCCGACGATCATGGCTGCCTCGCTGTGAGAGAATTCGAGCCGTTCATTTCGCGCCTGTCAGAGGATGCCGCGCCCCCGCGGCGCGGTCAAAGCAGTTTCCCCGTATGTCGTCCATGGTTTCGCGCACACAGATTGCCGCGGACGCCGGCGCTATTGCGCGTTTCGGCGGGCCGTTGCTCGTCAACAATCTCGCGCTCGCCGGCATGGGTTTCGCCGACACGGTGATGGCCGGGCAACTCGGCGCGCGCGATCTCGCCGGGCTCGCCATCGGCACGGCCTGGTACAACCTGTTCATGTTCATGGGACTGGGGGCGCTGATGGCGATTTCACCCGTCGTCGCGCATGCCTATGGCGCGGCCGACAACGCCGCGGTGACGCGCGCCGCGCGACAGTCCTGGTGGGTGGTGCTCGCGCTGTCGGTGCTGCTGGTGCTCGGCATGTGGCAGGCGGGCTGGGCGCTGCCGGCGCTGAACATCGCGCCGGAAATCCTGCCGGTGGCGATCGGCTACGCCGAAGCGATCAGCTGGGGACTGCCGGGGATGATGGGTTTCCTGGCGCTGCGCTTCACGAGCGAGGGCCTCGGTCACACGCGCCCGATCATGTACATCGCCGTCGCTGCGCTGATCTTCAACGTGTTCGCGAACTGGGTGTTCATGTACGGCAAGCTCGGCATGCCGGCGCTGGGTGCGATCGGCTGCGGCGTGGCCTCGGCGCTGGCGATGTGGCTGATGTTTGCGGCGATGCTCGTCTATGTGCATCGGCATCCCGTGTATCGGCCCTTCGATCTTTTCCGCCGCATCGATCGGCCCGACTCGCATGTCATCGGCCAGCTGCTGCGTCTCGGCATCCCGATTTCAGGCAGCATTCTCGCGGAAGGCGGACTCTTCGTTGCCGCGGCCTTGCTGATGGGCGCCATGGGCGCCGTCACCGCCGGTGCGCATCAGGTCGCACTCAACTTCGCCGCCTTCATGTTCATGATGCCGCTGTCGATCAGCTCGGCGACCACCATTCATGTGGGACACACGCTCGGACGCGGCGATGTGGCCCGTGCGCGGGCCGCGGGATTCGTCGGCATCGGCATGTGTGTGGCCGTGATGACCGTGTCAGCGTGCGGCATCGTGCTGTGGAACGATCAGATCGCGGCGATGTACACCCGCGACGAAGCGGTGCGTTCGCTGGCGGCATCGTTGCTGTTTGCCGCGGCCGTCTTCCAGATTTCCGACGGCGTGCAGGTCGGCACGGCTGGTGCGCTGCGCGGCTTCAAGGACACCGCCGTGCCCATGGCGTTGTGCTGGTTCTCGTACTGGGCCGTGGGATTCTCGCTTGCGTATGTCCTCGGCGTGGTGCGCGGTCTCGGTCCGTTCTTTGTGTGGGTCGGACTGATTGCAGGGCTGTCGGTCTGCGCCGTGCTGCTGCTGACGCGCTATCGCTGGGTCAGTCGGCGCGCGGTCTATTCGGCGTCGGGCGCGCGATAGCCATAGCCGAGCGTTTCGATTTCCTCGACGAGCCCATCGACGAACCGCACGCGTCGCATCAGCTTGTAGGGACCGAAGTTGTAGGTCCAGATTTCCACCAGCACTTCGACCATCGCCTCGCCGAAATAATACTCGCGGCCGCCGACATAGTAGGTCGGACGGCGCAGGATGGACCGCGACTGCACGTCGCTCGGTTCGCCGCACAGGTCGCGCACCGCGGTCTGCGTGTCGCCTTCGCGAATGAGGCGGCTGCCGCAGCGCATCGCGTCGGCCGCCGCCGGGTGGGCGCAGAGCAGGAGAAGTGCGGACGACACGATCACGAACAGGCGCATGCGGAAATCCTGGAACCGGTGCGCTGAATTGCGGATGAACTTCAGGCGGCGGAGTCGAGCCGGCCTTCGATGCAGTTGCGATACAGCCGCTCGAATCCTTCGATGTCCATCGCCAGCGGATTGCCGCCGGTCGACGGATCGTTGAATGCCTGCGGCGCGAAGACAGCGGCGTGTTCAGCACGAACGCCGAGATCGGCGAGGGTCGGCGGAATGCCGATCGTCTGGCGCAGTTCGAGGATCCAGTCCATCACGCCGTCAAAAGAGTGCTGGCGCAGTCCGAGGAAGGCGGCGAGCCGCACCATTTTTTCCTCTAGCGCGGCCCGGTTCCACGCCAGCACGTACGGCATCACGACCGCATTCGTGAGTCCATGATGCGTATTGAGATTGGCCGAGCACGGATGACTCAGGCTGTGCATCGCGCCGAGGCCTTTCTGGAAGGCGGTCGCGCCCATCGTGGAGGCGACCATCATGTGAGAACGCGCTTCAAGATTGCCGCCGTCCTTCACCGCAACGGGCAACCATTCCCTGATCAGGCGCATGCCTTCCAGCGCGATGCCTTCGGCCATCGGGTGATAGAAGGGCGAACAGTACGCTTCGAGGTTGTGCGACAGCGCGTCCATGCCGACGGCCGCCGTGACGTGCGGCGGCAGCGCGAGCGTCAGCGCCGGATCAGCGATCACGAGCGCCGGCTGCATCTTCGGATGGAAGATGATCTTCTTGGTGTGATCGCGCACGTCCGTGATGACCGAAGCGCGCCCGACTTCCGATCCCGTGCCCGAGGTCGTCGGCACTGCAACGGTGGGTGCGATGCCCGCTACGTTGACGCGCGTGTACCAGTCCTCGCGATCCTCGAAATCCCAGATCGGCCGCGACTGCCCCGACATCAGTGCAATCGCCTTGCCCGCATCGAGCGCGCTGCCGCCACCGAACGCAATGACACCGTCATAGCCGCGCTGCTTGTACAGCTCGACACCGGCAGTGACATTCGCCTCCACGGGATTCGCCTGTACCGACGAAAACACATCGCACGGCAGCCCCGCTTGCCGGCATGACTCGACCGCATCCGCGATCATCGGCAGCGCCGCGAGGCCCGGATCCGTGACCAGCAACGGCTTGCGAATGCCGAGTGTCTTGCACGCATCCGGCAGTTCAGCGATGCGCCCGGCGCCGAAGCGGATGAGCGTGGGGTAGTTCCAGTTGCCGCGTAGCGTCATGGCGAGATCCGTGAAAAGCAAAGAATGGCCGCAAAAAGGCGCAAAGGTCGCAAATCATTCGTTCCGGACTTTGTGTCCTTTGCGCTTTTTTGCGGCCAATTTCTCTTCATGTTTTCGTCCGCAGATGAAACGACTTCGGGCGCGTCAGATGTTCATAGCCGACGACGGACAGCGTGGCGCCGCGGCCGGAGTCCTTCACGCCGACCCAGGCGAGGGCGGGGTCGAGGTAGTCGCAGCGGTTCATGAACCAGGTGCCGGTCTCGATGCGGTTGCCGATCGACAGCGCCGCTTCCTCGTCCGCCGTCCAGATCGCGGCCGTGAGGCCGTAGACCGTGTCGTTCATCAATGCGACGGCATCTTCGTCGGAGTCCACGCGCATGATGCCGGCGACCGGGCCGAAGATTTCTTCCTTCATGACCGGCATGGAGTGATCGACGTCGAGCAGGATCTGCGGCGCCAGGTACGGCGTGCCGGCCTTGCTGGCCGCGAACTCCGATTCCTCGATGATCGGTGTTGCGCCCGCGCTGACGGAAGCGGCGATCTGTTTCCTGATCGCGTCGGCAGCGGCGGTGCGCACGACCGGTCCGAGCGTCGTCTGCGCATCGAGCGGATTGCCGAGCGCGTACTTGCGGGTCAGCTCCACGTAGCCTTCGACGAATGGCCCGTAAACTTTCTCGTGCACGTAGATGCGTTGCAGTCCGCAGCATGACTGGCCGCTGTTGAAATACGCGCCGTCGACCACGTTCTCGATCGCATGCGCGATATCGGCGTCGTGACGCACGTACACGGGATCGCAGCCGCCGAGTTCGAGTCCGGTGCCGACGAAGCGGTCGGACGCTGCGCGCTGTACCGCGTGCCCGCCGGCGACCGAGCCGGTGAAGGCCACGAAATCGACGCGTGGATCGCGGATGACGCATTCCGTGTCTTCATGGCTCATGTGCAACACCTGGAACACGCCGTCCGGCAAACCGGCGCGCTGCAGGCATTGCGCGAAGCGTTCCGCGCACAGCAGGGTCTGGGCCGAATGCTTGAGGATCACCGCATTGCCGGCCATCAGTGCGGGAATCACGCTGTTCACGGCGATGAGGTACGGATAGTTCCAGGCCGCGATCGTGAGGATCACGCCGAGCGGTTCGCGTCGCAGGAAGCGGCGGAAATTCTCCTTCGGACCGCAATCGATGTCGTCGAGCGCGGCGGGCGCGATGGCGATCATGTGCCGCGCACGTTCGAGCGTGCCTCGCACTTCGTTGGGCGAATACCGGAGCGGACGCCCCATCTGCCAGGTCAGTTCGAGCGCGATCTCGTCGCGCTGCGTCTCGAACAGATCGCAGAAGTGGTTGAGCACGGCGGCGCGTTCGGCCAGAGACGTCGCGCGCCAGCCGCGCTGTGCGGCGCGGGCCTGCGCGAGCACCGCATCGATCTGCGCGGTCGTGGCGAGCGGACGTTCGGCGTAGAGGCGGTTATCGACGGGGGAGATGATCTGGAGCATAAAGAAGGTCACGAAAGTCACGAGGGTCACGAAGGTGACGAAAGCAGCCCTCTGGCGGTCGTGACTTTCGTCACTTCCGTCACTGTTTTCAGATGATCTCGAAATACCGCGCCAGTTCCCAGTCCGTGATGTGCTTGCGGAACTCGCGCTCTTCCCATTCGCGCGTCGCGGCGAAATGGTCGACGAAGGCATCGCCGAACCAGTCGCGCGCCATCTTCGACTTCTTCAGCCGCTGCGCCGCATCCCACAGCGTTCGCGGCAGTGCCAGGCGTTCGGGAAATTTGCGGTCGTAGGCATTGCCCTCGACCAGCGGCTCGGGCTCGATGCGGTTCTCGATGCCCCACAGTCCGGAGGCGAGCGCAGCCGACAGAATGATGTAGGGATTGGCATCGGCCGCCGCGACGCGATATTCGACGCGCTGCGATTTCGCGCCGCCGGGGATGATGCGCAGGGCGCAGGTGCGGTTTTCCACGCCGAGCGTCGAATCGGTCGGCGCCCAGAATCCGGGAATCAGCCGCGTGTAGGAATTGATGGTCGGCGAGACCATCGCCAGCACCTCCGGCATCAGTTTCTGCAGCCCGCCGACGAAGTGCCGCATGGTCTGACTCATGCCGTGCGGCTGCGATTCGTCATGGAATACCGGCTTGCCGTCCGGCCCTTTCAGCGACAGGTGAATGTGCCCGCTCTGACCTGGCCAGTCGCGCGACCATTTCGCCATGAAGGTCGCCATCATGTCGTTGCGCTGCGCGAGCACCTTGATGAAGGTCTTGAACAGCGCGGCCTTGTCCGCGGAGGCCAGCGCCTCGTCGAACGCGATCGCGGCCTCGATGACGCCGGGGCCGGTTTCTTCGTGCAGGCCTTCGAGACCGAAATCCATGGCTTCGCAGGTCGCCAGCATCTGCCGATAGAAATCCGACTCGACGCTGTTGCGGATCACCGAGTAGCCGAACCAGCCCGGCGCCATCGGTTTCAGATTGCGATAGTTCTTCTCGCGCGCCGACTCCGGCGTCTCGTCGAAGAAGAACACTTCGTACTCGAAGCCGGCGCAGGCGGAGAAGCCCATGCGCTGCGCGCGCTCCAGCACCTTGCGCAGCAGGCCGCGCGGACAGAGCTGGTCCGCCGGCGCGACGAACTCGCTCAGGAAGAACAGCTCGTCGTTTTCGAACGGCAGTGCCCGGCAGGTCTCGGGCAGGATGCGCACGGGCGCGTCGGGATAGCCCGTGTGCCAGCCGGTGAACTTCACGTTGTCGTAGAGCTGGTCCTGGCAGTCCCAGCCCAGCACCACGTCGCAGAAGCCGTAGCCGTTGTCGAGCGCCGACAGGAATTTCGCGCGCGACATGTACTTGCCGCGCAGGATGCCATCGATGTCGAACACGCCGACCTTGATGTGCGAAGGCGCGCGTTGCTCGACGAGGGCACGGGCGTCGGCGAGGGTTCTGACCTGGCGGGGTTCGAGCATGTTCTTGTCTTGGTTGGTGTAGGTCAGGCTTCAGCCTGACTTCTGAAGAGGCCGGCTAAAGCCGGCCCCACAGGGGGAGAAGAAGGGACTCACACCTTCGTCGTTCCATACCCTTCCTTCTCCGGATGCCCGTGCTGGCCGCCGGTCAGCGCGAATTCCTCTTCCGGCGACAGCACCAGCTTGTGCCGGCCGATGGCGGCGAAGTAGATGATGCCGAGCACGTACCACGCGAGCGCTGCGTAGACACCCTTCAGGTACACGGGATCCTGCAGCTGGAAGTACAGCGTGACGATCGCAATGATCACCGTCGCCGCGGCGCCGGGAATGCCGAGCGGACTGCGATAGGGCCGCTCGATGTTCGGCATCCGCTTGCGCAGCAGGATGAACGATGCGCCCTGGAAGGCATACGAGATCATCGCGCCGAACACCGCCATGTTGAGCAGCGTGGCGCCGATCACCGCACCGCCCTTCTCGGCGCCGAGCGAGAACCACACCGCCATGATCACGGCGAGCCCGATCGCCGCGCCGGTGAACAGCGCGATGTGCGGGGTCTTGCGTTCGCCATGCGTGATCGACATGACCGAGGGGTAGTACCCGGCGCGCGACAGCGAATAGATCTGGCGACCGAACGCGAAAATGATGGTGTGGAAACTCGCGATCAATCCGATCACGGCGAACAGCGCGAGAAGCTTGGCGATGTCGGCGCCATAGATGACACGGAAGCCGTCGAGCAGCGGTTCGGCCGACGTGGCCATCGAGAACGCGCCGCGCATCTCGCCGTCGGCAAGTCCGCCGATGGATGAATTCAGGAACATGATCATCACGGCGGAGAACATCAGCGTCAGCAGGCCGAAGATCAGTCCCTTCGGCATGTCCTTCTTCGGATCGACGGATTCCTCGGCGGCGAGCGGCAGTTCTTCGATGGCGAGAAACAGCCACACCGCAAAGGGCAGCGCGGCCAGCACGCCGTACCAGCCCTTGGGCAGGAATGCGCCGCCGCCCTCGGGCAGTTCGACGAGCGCGCCGTCCGGTCCGACGCTGATGTTGAGCGCCCAGCGGGTGAAGTCCGCATGCGGAATGGCGCTGATCCAGAAGATCACCAGCACCGCCAGCGCCATCAGCGTCACGACGACCGAGATCTTGAACGACACCGACACGCCCCAGTAGTTGAGCGCCACGAACAGGATGTAGCAGCCGATCCACCACAGCGGTTGATACATCGCATCGGTTTCGAAAATGCCGGTGAGATACGTGCTGATGAAGAACACGATGACGGCCGGCGTCATGATGTATTCGATGCTTTCCGCCAGGCCGGTGATGAATCCGCCCCACGGTCCCATGGCGCTGCGTGCGAATGAATACGCGCCGCCCGTGTGTGGCAATGCCGGCGACATCTCGGCCAGGCTGAAGATCAGGCCGAGATACATGATGGCGATGATGATGGCGGCGATGAACAGGCCGCCCCAGCCGCCGGCGCCGATGCCGAAGTTCCAGCCGGAGAAGTGTCCGGAAATCACCGCGCCGACGCCCAGTGCCCACAGCGACCATACGCGCGCGTGGCGTTTCAGTCCGCGTTTCTCGAAGTAGTCCTTGCCGGCATTCTGATAGGTCACACTGCCGACGGTCTTCTTGTCAGTCATGCGATTCTCCCCGACGTTGTTGTAGTGCCCGACGAACGGAACTTTCTGCGCGGACGAGACTGCGGGATGGATTCGTTGACAACCCCATGGTCACGGCAGCGTTCGCATGGGCGGATGAGAGCCGACGGTCAGGACGCGGCCTGGCTCGCCGCGTGTGCGCTGGCCGCCTCGACCGGCGCGGAGGCGATCTGGTTGCGGCCGAGACACTTCGCGCGATAGAGCGCCTGATCCGCGGCGCGCAGCAATTCATCCGGTGTCGCCGCCATCGGCGGTGCGACCGTCGCGACGCCGGCGCTGATCGTCACGCGTCCGTGAGTCGCGGCGTCGAAGGCGATGGCCTCCTGCCAGATACGGCGACGCAGCCGTTCGGCATACAGCGTGGCGCGACGGGCATCGAGGCCGGGCAGCACGATGGCGAATTCCTCGCCGCCATAACGCGCCACGAAATCGCCGGCGCGGCGGAACGTCTCGTTGAGCGTGCGCGCCACGCTGCGCAGGATCTCGTCGCCGCGCGCATGACCGTACGTGTCGTTGAAGCGCTTGAACTCATCGAGATCGAGAAAGACCAGCGACAGCGGCCGCTCGTCGCGGCGCGAGCGGCGCAGTTCGCGTTCCAGTTCGCGATCGAAATGCCGGCGGTTCGCGACGCCGGTGAGCGCATCGATCGTGACCAGGCGTCGCAGACGCTGATTCGCCGTTTCCAGCGTCAGTCGCAATTCGGAGAGTTCGCGGTTGCGCGCTTCGAGCGAGCGGGTGCGTTCGCGCACGCGTTCCTCGAGTTCTGCCTGCACGGCCTCGAGCTGCGCTTCGATGCGGCGGCGTTCGGCCAGTTCGATCTCGAGTTCCTGCGAGCGCTGCGCGATCCGCGCATTGCTGCGCCACAGATGGAAGATGCCCAGCAGCGCGATGAAGGCGAGCGCGGCCACGGCGACCCAGCCGGAGATCGCCGCCGAGGAGTCGATCAGTGTCGTCACTGCCGATTCCATGTCTGTGTGCAACCTCGATCGATGCTGAAAGGGCTTCGTTCCGGCAGCGCGAACGTCGGTCATTTCTGCGCCGGACGTCCAGGCTGCGCGACTTGCGTCGGGGGAAAGCGGGCCAATCAAACCACACCGTGAGCGCCGCCGCACCCGCGGATATTCCGCACCCTGCGCGATGCAAGCGGGGGGCGTCGTGCGCATTCATGAGGCGATGTCGAGGCCGTTTCTCAAAGTCGGCTTGACGCCCCTGATCTGCCTTAGGAAACTTGCCGCCGCTCCAGCGCAGGTCAGCCGTTTCTGAAGATCGCCAATGAGTCCTCCCGCCATCGATCGCGCTTTCGAGCGACGTCTTGCCTCGCTCGTCAACGCGCGCGAGCGCGGCCTGCTGCAGGGAGGACTGAAAGGCGTCGAGAAGGAATCGCTGCGCGTGCAGCCCGACGGCATGCTGGCAACGACGCCGCATCCGCGCTCGCTCGGCTCGGCGCTGACGCACGAGAACATCACGATGGATTACTCGGAGGCGCTGATCGAACTGGTCACGCCGGCCTTCCGCGAATCGTGGGAGCTGCTGCAGTTCCTGTGCGACCTGCACCAGTTCGTCTACCGCCATCTCGGCGACGAACTGCTCTGGGCGACCAGCATGCCGTGCAACCTGCGCGGCGACGCCAGCATTCCGGTGGCGCACTTCGGCAGTTCCAATGTCGGACGCATGAAAGAGGTGTATCGCGTCGGACTCGGCTATCGCTACGGCCGCATGATGCAGGCGATCTCGGGCGTGCACTTCAACTATTCGTTTCCGACGAAGCTGTGGCCGGTGTTGGCGGATGCGATGCAGGAACGCGATGCCGGTCAGGATTTCGTCTCGGCGCAGTACTTCGGGCTGCTGCGCAACTATCGCCGCCACGGCTGGCTGATCCTGTACCTGTTCGGCAATTCGCCGGCGCTGTGCGGCTCCTTCGTGCGCGGGCGCGAGCATTCGCTGAAGGAATTCGGCCCGGGCACGCTCTATGAGCCGCATGCCACGTCGCTGCGCATGTCGGATCTCGGCTACCGCAACAAGAACCAGGCGGGCGTGCACATTTCGGTGAACGGACTCGACGACTACGTGCGCGATCTGAACGCCGCCGTCAGTACGCCGAATCCCGACTACGAAAAAATCGGCGTGAAAGTGGACGGCGAGTATCGCCAGCTCAACACCAACCTGCTGCAGATCGAGAACGAGTACTACAGCTACATCCGGCCGAAGCGCGTGACGCGCTCGGGCGAACATCCCACGCAGGCGCTGCGGCGCGGCGGCGTGGAATACGTCGAGTTCCGTGCGCTGGACGTGAGTGCGTTCGATCCGGTGGGCGTGAACCAGAACAAGCTGCGCTTCCTCGAAGCGTTCGCCGCGCTGTGTCTGCTGAAAGACAGCTCGCCGATCGATTCCTGCGAGGACGGCACGCTCGATGGCAATCACTCCGTCATCGCGCATCGCGGCCGCGAGCCGGGGCTGCAACTGAACCGCAACGGTCGCGCCGTAGAGTTCCGCGCATGGGCGCTCGAACTCATCGATTCGATGCGGGGAATCTGCGAACTGCTCGACGAGGGCAACGCGCAGCGGCCCTACACCGCGGCGCTGGAACTGCAGGAAGCGAAGATCAGCGATCCGGCACTGACGCCTTCGGCGCGGACGTTGCAGGAGTTGCGCACCAGCGGCGAATCGTTCGCGCAGATGGCGCTGCGCATGTCGGGCGTGCACAAGAACTACTTTCTGGATCTGTATCCGCCGAACGAGCAGCGCCTCGCCGAATTTGCGGCCAGCGCGGAAGAATCGTTGCGGGCACAGGCCGAGATCGAACGCGCCGATACGCTGACGTTCGACCAATATCTTTCGAACTACTTTCGGCGCTGAAATTGTCCCTGAGGAGGGGCAATGACGCCGCCGCACTGCGGGAGCGACATAACGTATCGACGAGCCGGCAGCGCGCCGCGAAACTTGAGTTCCGCGAACGCCGTGATTCGTCATAACCCTCACAGAGGTTCGGAAAGTGAGAACTGCGCACTCCGGGAAAGACGCAATCGACTTCTAGACTGACTCTCCTGATCAACGCTGAGGCGTTCAGGGACGAATCGCACCACCATGAGCACCACCCGAGAAACCATCGATACTCAGATCCAGGGCCTCGCCTCTGCTGCGAATGCCGACGATCTGGGCGATCGCGTCCCGGATGCGAAGGTGACCGACACCGCCAGCGGCTGGGATGCCTACGAAGTATGGCGTCGCTTCATCAAGGAAGCGCGCGACCGTCGAGAAGCTGGCCAGATCCCTCCTCGCAAGTAAGCCGGCACTCACTCGGTCCGAGTCCACCCCCGAACGGTCCGAGTCAAGAACCGGGGATCCGCTTGTCTCACGTCGGGCGTTGCCGGTAACGTCAGGTCACCGGACGCGGAGGACGGGAGAGGTCTCAATCCGCGCATCGCCACAAAAACATGCGCGACGACACGCCATCCAACCCGTTGCATACCCGCATCCCGGCGGGGGCTCCCATCGATTCTCCCCATGCGCTGCAGCTCGAGCGCGGTTTCGCGGGACTGCGCTTCGATGCGCCGCTGGAACGGGAATTCCGCACCGTCTTTCGCGCCGAGTCGCTGCCCCAGATCCGGCGTAACCTCTGGATCGCCCTGGTCATCGTCGTGGGTTTCTCGCTCATGACGCAGCTGGTCCTCGAACCCGAGGTCAACCGGCGCATGAACGAAATCCGGCTGGTCATGTTCGGGCCGATCCTGTTCTTCGGCCTGATGCTGGTGCGCAGCAGCCTCTACCAGCGCTACTGGCCGCTGACCTGCCAGATCCTCGCGCCCGTGTTCGGCGCCGGGGTCGCAGTGCTGGCCGTCATTGCCGCGGGCCACGGCGTCAATCTGATTTCGACGGTCGTCATCATGACGATCTTCATCTACTTCATGCTGGGCATGCTGTTCCATGCCGCGCTGGGGTCGGCGCTGCTGGTCACCGTGGCGTACGTGATCGCCGCCGTGGCGGCCGGGCTGGAGGCTGCCGCGGTGATCGTGGACGTCGGCATCCTGGTGTCGGCGAATGTGATCGGCGCGATGGTCTGCTACTCGCTGGAACGCGCCAATCGCACCAGCTATCTCGAAGAACAGCTGCTGATCGAAACCGCCAGCCGCGATGGCCTGACGGGTATCCACAACCGGCGCTACTTCGACGACCACATGGATCGCATCTGGTTGCAGGCGATCCGCGAGCAGGCGCCGCTCGCGCTGCTGCTGATCGACATCGATCACTTCAAGGCCTACAACGATCACTGCGGACACCAGGCGGGCGATGAATGCCTGCGCCGCGTTGCCCGCTCGCTGAAACGGACGGCGCGACGGCCGCTGGATGTCACGGCGCGCTACGGCGGCGAGGAATTCGCGATCGTGCTGTTCGATACCCGCCGCGATCATGTCGAGGAACTGGCGCGCCGCATCCAGGCGGGCATCGAGTCGCTGGCGATCGACCATCCGGCCTCGCCGCAGGGTGGCCGGCTCACGGTGAGCATCGGCGCCGCCTGCGTGCAGCCGATGAACGGCCGCAGCCATTTCGGCTTCATCCAGCTTGCCGACGAGGCGCTGTACGCGGCCAAGGAGCGCGGCCGCAACTGCGTGGTCGTGATGGACAAGGAATACGAAAAGCTCTCGACCGGCTCGTTCCGCAAGTCGGCGGGCGGCGGCCGCGTCCCGATCTGACGCCTCTCCCGCGTGTAGGTCAGGCTTTGGCCTGACTCCGAGAGGCCGGCTGAAGCCCAACGGCACTGACTTAAGCCGTGCAATCTGTTTCCTCTGTAGGTCAGGCTTTAGCCTGACTCTGAAAAAGGCCGGCTAAAGCCGGCCCCACAGGCAGAGGCGAATCATTCCCGGCGATAACCCGATAAGGGCACTGCTCTTGCAGCAACCCCGTGCCGGTCTATGATCCTTGGGCTCCCACTGCGCGGAACGACCTCCACGCCATCGGGTTCGAGCCCGATGACGTTGCCTGCGGTCGCCTTCGATCTTCGATTCCGAGTCCGACATGCCAGATTTCAGCCCGCTTTCGCCCCGTCCTGCCGCCATCAAGGCCCTGCTCGTCGCCAATCGCGGCGAAATCGCCATTCGCGTCATGCGCGCCGCGGCCGAGCTGGGCATTCGCACGGTGGCGATCTACTCGCAGGAGGACCGCTTCTCCCTGCACCGGATGAAGGCGGACGAGAGTTACCAGGTCGGCGCCGGCAAGAGCCCGGTCGAGGCTTACCTCGACATCGCGGACATCATCCGCATCGCCCGGGCCGCGCAGGTCGATGCGATCCATCCCGGCTACGGCTTCCTGTCCGAGAACCCCGAATTCGCCGAAGCCTGCGCCGCGGCGGGCATCCTCTTCGTGGGCCCGACGCCGGAGATCATGCGTCGCCTCGGCAACAAGGTGATGGCGCGCAATCTCGCCGTGTCGGCCGGCGTGCCGGTGATGCCGGCGACGCCGCCGCTGCCGCGCGACGATGCAGAGATCGTCAGACTCGCGCGCGAAGTCGGCTTCCCCGTGATGCTGAAAGCGAGCTGGGGCGGCGGCGGTCGCGGCATGCGCATCGTCGAACAGGAAAGCGATCTCAAGGAAATGGTCGCCACCGCGCGGCGCGAAGCGAAGGCGGCCTTCGGCAACGACGAGGTGTATCTCGAAAAGCTGGTGCGCCGCGCGCGCCACATCGAAGTGCAGCTGCTGGGCGACTCGCGCGGCAATCTGGTGCATCTGTTCGAACGCGACTGCACGGTGCAGCGTCGCAACCAGAAAGTGATCGAGCGCGCGCCGGCCACGTTCTTCAGCGACGAACAGCGCGCCGCGCTGTGCGAGGAAGCGCTGAAGATCGGCCGCGCCGTGCGCTATCTCAATGCCGGTACCGTCGAATTCCTGCAGGACGCCGACACTGGCAGGTTCTATTTCATCGAAGTCAATCCGCGCGTGCAGGTGGAACACACCGTCACCGAAGCCGTGACGGGCATCGACATCGTGCGTGCGCAGATCCGCATCGCCGAAGGCGCGGTCATCGGCGAGCCCGACAGCGGCGTGCCGGCGCAACCCGGCATCCGCCTCAACGGCTTCGCCATGCAATGCCGCGTGACGACGGAAGATCCGGAAAACAACTTCACGCCGGACTACGGGCGCATCACCGCCTATCGCAGTCCCGCCGGTTTCGGCATCCGCCTCGATGCGGGCACCGCGTATTCCGGCGCGATCATCACGCGCTCCTACGATTCGCTGCTGGTGAAAGTGACCGCCTGGTCGCCGACGCCGCAGGAAACCATCGCCCGCATGCATCGCGCGCTGTGGGAATTCCGCGTGCGCGGCGTCGTGACGAACCTGCGCTTCCTCGATCAGCTCATCCTGCATCCGCAGTTCGCGTCGGCGCAGTACACGACCAAGTTCATCGACCAGACGCCCGAACTGTTCCGCTTCCCGCGCAAGCGCGATCGCGCGACGCGCCTGCTGAACTTCATCGGCGATGTCGTGGTGAACGGCAATCCGGAAGTGAAGGGCCGCGTGCGACCCGCACGGATCGTTGCGCCGAAGGTGCCGGAGATCGACCTGCCCGCGCCGGCGGCCGGCACGAAGCAACGGCTCGATGCGCTCGGCCCGGAAAAATTCGCCGCCTGGATGCTCGAACAGAAGTCCGTGCTGCTGACGGATACGACCATGCGCGATGCGCATCAATCGCTGCTGGCGACACGCTTCCGCACGCGCGACCTCGTGGCCATCGCCCCGCATTACGCGAGCCTGCTGCCGAACCTGTTCTCGATGGAATGCTGGGGCGGCGCGACCTTCGATGTCTCGATGCGCTTTCTCAACGAATGCCCGTGGGAACGCCTGCAGGAACTGCGCGAGGCCATGCCGAACCTGCTGCTGCAGATGCTGCTGCGCTCGGCGAACGCCGTCGGCTACACCAACTATCCCGACAACGTCGTGCAGTACTTCGTCAAACAGGCGGCGACGTCGGGCATCGATCTGTTCCGCGTCTTCGATTCCCTCAACTGGGTGCCGAACATGCGCGTCGCCATGGACGCGGTGCGCGATGCTGGCAAGCTGTGCGAGGCCGCGATCTGCTACACCGGCAATCTGTCCGATCCGCAACAGACCAAGTACGACCTCAGGTACTACCTCGGGCTTGCGCGCGAACTGAAAGCCGCCGGTGCACACATTCTCGGCATCAAGGACATGGCCGGCCTGTGCCAGCCGCGCGCGGCGTTCACGCTGGTCAAGGCATTGAAAGAAGAGATCGGCCTGCCCGTGCACTTCCACACGCACGACACCAGCGGCATCGCCGCAGCGAGCGTGCTGGCGGCGATCGATGCCGGCGCCGATGCCGTGGACGGCGCGATGGATTCCATGAGCGGACTGACGTCGCAGCCCAATCTCGGCTCGATCGTCGAAGCGCTGCGTCACGGCCCGCGCGACAGCGGCATCGATGCCGATCGCCTGCGTCTCATCTCGTCCTACTGGGAACAGGTGCGCCGCTGCTATTCGGCTTTCGAGAGCGATCTGCGCTCGGGCGCCTCCGAGGTGTATGTCCACGGCATGCCTGGTGGTCAATTTACAAACCTGCGAGAACAAGCGCGCTCGCTCGGCATCGACGATGTGCGCTGGCCGGAAGTTGCGCGCGCCTATGCGAAGGTCAATGAAATGTTCGGCGACATCGTCAAGGTGACGCCGACGTCGAAAGTCGTCGGCGACATGGCGCTGATGATGGTGACGAGCGGACTCACGGCTGAGCAGGTGCTCGATCCGCAGGCCGACGTCGCCTTTCCCGAATCGGTCGTCTCGCTGTTCCGCGGCGATCTCGGTCAGCCCTATGGCGGCTTTCCGCCGGCATTGCAGAAGAAGGTATTGCAGGGCGCCGAGCCGCTGACTGTCCGCCCCGGCGAAGTGCTGCCGCCCACCGACCTGGCGAAAGCACGCGCCGAAGCGACGGCGAAGACCTGGCGCGAGATCACGGACGAGGAGTTCGCGTCGTATCTCATGTATCCGAAGGTCTTCCTCGACTACATGCAGGCCCGCCTCGACTACGGACGCGCGAGCGTGCTGCCGACGCCGCTCTTCTTCTACGGCATGGAACCGGGCGACGAAGTGACCGTCGAGATCGAACGCGGCAAGAGTCTCATCGTGCGCTTCGTCGCCGCGAGCGAAAGCCACGAAGACGGCACGCGCACGGTGTTCTTCGAACTCAACGGCCAGCCACGCTCCGTGAAGGTGCCCGATCGCAGCAAGGTCGCGCTCAAGCCGCCGCGCCGCAAGGCGGACCTGGCGAACGCGAGCCACGTCGCCGCGCCGATGCCTGGAACGGTGGCGACCGTCGCCGTCGCGCAGGGCGCACGCGTCGCCCGCGGCGATGTGCTGCTGACCATCGAGGCGATGAAGATGGAAACGTCAGTGCGCGCCGATCGCGACGCCACCGTCGCCGAGATCGTCACGCGCCCGGGCGAGGCGATCGATGCGAAGGATCTGCTGATCGTGCTGGCGTGACTTCTTCCTGTGGGGCCGGCTTCAGCCGGCCTTCTTCCTGTGGGTCAGGCTTTAGCCTGACGAATCAGGCTGGCCGAAGCCGGCCCCACAGGAAGAGAAGAGCGATCAGCCTCTGAACCCTTTCGCCACCACGTAGATCTCGCGCGAGCGCGACCGCGACGCCGCCGGCTTGCGGATCGACACCTTCTCGAACGACTTGCGCAGTTCCTTGAGATACGCGTCCGACCCCGACCCCTGGAACACCTTCGCGACGAAGTTGCCCTTCGGCTTGAGCACCTTGCGCGCCATGTCGAGCGCGAGTTCCACCAGGTACATCGACGATGCCTGATCGGCCGAGTCGATGCCGCTGATGTTGGGCGCGATGTCGGAAATGATCAGGTCGGGCTGCTTGCCGCCGAGGCTGTCGAGGATCTGGTTGAACACCGACTCCTCGGTGAAATCGCCCTGGATGAAATCGACGTTGCGCACCGGATCCATCGGCAGGATGTCGCTGGCGATCACGCGGCCCTTGTCGCCGACGATCTTGCCCGCCACCTGCGACCAGCCGCCGGGCGCCGAACCCAGGTCCATCACCAGCATTCCGGGCCGGATGAGCCGGTCCTTCTCGTTGAGTTCGATCAGTTTGTAGCTGGCGCGCGAGCGATAGCCGTCCTTCTGCGCCTGTTTGACGTAGGGATCGTTGACGTGCTCCTGCATCCAGCGGTGACTGCTTTTGGAACGGGCCATGAAAAAACCGGAAAAGGGTGGGCTGCGGCTACAATGCGCGCCATTCTAACCGCGCTTCCTTTGCCGGAGTCACCGGCCAGGAGATCTCACGTGATCCGCATCACTGAACTGTCGCTGCCGCTGGACCATCCGCCGCCGGCGTTGCGTGCCGCGCTTCTGAAGCGTCTGAATCTGAAAGACGTCGATCTGCTGGATTTCACGGTGTTCAAGCGCAGCTACGATGCGCGCAAGAAGAACAGCACGATCAGCTTCGTCTACATCGTCGATCTTCGGGCCCGCGACGAAGCGGCAATCCTCAAGCGCTTCGCGCACGACCAGAACGTGAAACCGGCGCCGGATACGAACTACACCCCGGTCGCGCAGGCGCCAGCGGGCCTCGTCGAACGGCCGCTCGTGATCGGCTTCGGACCGTGCGGCCTGTTCGCGGCGCTGATCTTGGCGCAGGCCGGGTTCCGGCCCATCGTGCTCGAACGCGGTCGCGACGTGCGTCGTCGCACGCAGGACACGTGGGGCCTGTGGCGCAAGCACACGCTCACGCCGGAATCCAACGTGCAGTTCGGCGAAGGCGGCGCCGGACTGTTCTCCGACGGCAAGCTCTACAGCCAGATCAAGGATCCGAAGTTCTACGGCCGCAAGGTCATGCAGGAGTTCGTCCGCGCCGGCGCGCCCGAAGAGATTCTCTACGTGAGCAAGCCGCACATCGGCACGTTCCGCCTCACCGGCGTCGTCTCGCGCATGCGCGAGGAAATCATCGCGCTCGGCGGCGAAGTGCGCTTCGAACACAAGGTGACGGACGTGCTCATCGATGACGGGCAGATCGAAGGCGTCGTGCTCGAGAGCGGCGAGACGCTGCACAGCCGGCATGTCGTGCCGGCGCTCGGTCACAGCTCGCGCGACACGTTCCGGATGCTGCATCGGCGCGGCGTCTTCCTCGAACCCAAGCCGTTCGCCATCGGCTTTCGCGTCGAGCATCCGCAGTCGATGATCGATCGTGCGCGACTCGGCAAGTATGCGGGTCATCCGGAACTCGGCGCCGCCGACTACAAGCTCGTGCATCACGCGAAAAACGGCCGCTCGGTCTACAGCTTCTGCATGTGCCCGGGCGGCACGGTGGTGGCGGCGACGTCCGAACCGAACCGCGTCGTCACCAATGGCATGAGCCAGTATTCGCGCAACGAGCGCAATGCGAACGCCGGCATCGTCGTCGGCATCAATCCTGCTGAAGATTTTCCCGGCGGTCCGCTCGCAGGCATCGAGCTGCAGGAACGACTCGAATCGCAGGCCTTCGAACTCGGTGGCGGCGACTACAGCGCACCGGCGCAACTCGTCGGCGATTTCCTTCGCAACACGCCTTCTGCCCAGCTGGGCGAAGTCGAGCCGTCCTACAAACCCGGCGTGCGTCTCGGTGATCTGTCCGGCGCGCTGCCGGATTACGCGATCGAAGCGATCCGCGAAGCCATTCCTGCGTTCGGGCGACAGATCCATGGCTTCGATCGCGACGATGCCGTGTTCACCGGCGTCGAGACGCGCACGTCGTCGCCGTTGCGCATCACGCGCGATGCGGACACGCTGCAGAGCCTCAACGTGCGCGGCCTGTATCCGGCGGGCGAGGGCGCGGGCTACGCCGGCGGTATCCTCTCGGCGGGCGTCGATGGCATCAAGGTGGCCGAGGCGGTTGCGAAGTCGATGTTGAATGCTCAGCAGGCAGCCGCATGAAATTCGACGACCTCAAAAAGCTGCATCAGAAGAAATACCGCGAGCAGTTCGGCCACTACCTCGTCGAAGGCGAGCACCTCGTGCTGGAACTGCAGAAGGCCGCCGCCAGGAATCCGCAGCTGCAGGACTGCAAGCTGTACGTGACCGCGGAGAACGAACACTGGCGCGGTCCGTTCGAGAAGCACGTCGTCAGCAATCGCCGCATGGAAGAGCTGTCGGAAACGAAGACGCCGCAGGGACTCGTCGCGCTCGTGCCGATGCCGCGACCGACGCCGGCGTCACGCGGCGAACGCGCGGTGTACCTGCATGAGATCCAGGATCCCGGCAACCTCGGCACCATCCTGCGCACGCTCGCCTGGTTCGGCGGACTGCGCTGCCTGCTGAGTCCGGGCAGCGTCGATCCCTACAACTCCAAGGTGCTGCGTGCGAGCGTCGGCGCAATTTTTCACGTTCCTGTCGAAACGGATGTGCCGCTCGCATCGCTGCCGGCCCGGCTGCCGCGCATCGCCTGTCTCGACATGCAGGGTGAGCCGCTGCGGTCTGCGTCGTTCCGCGAGTTCGACTGCTACCTGTTCGGCAATGAAGCGCGCGGCGTACCGCGCGATCAGCTTCGTACGCTCAACGCCGTCAGCTTCTCGATCGCCGGCAGCGGCGCGATCGAGTCGCTGAACGTGGCGTCGGCCGTGAACATGTGCGTGTATGAACTGAATCGATAGCCATCGCTCTTTTCTGATCCCCTCCTCCGCGAAGCGGGGGAGGGCCAGGGAGGGGGCGCAGGAGGAAATCACATGTCTGAGATCCATCACCGCGAACTCACCCTCAACGGCATCCGCATGCACGTCGCCGAAGCGGGCAGCGGCCCGCTGGTCGTGCTCTGTCACGGCTGGCCCGAACTCTGGTACTCGTGGCGACACCAGTTGCCGGTCCTCGCCGCAGCCGGCTTTCACGCCGTCGCCCCGGACATGCGCGGCTTCGGTGCGACCGATGCACCTGCAGACGCCGAGGCATACGCGATCCTTCACACCGTCGGCGACATCGTGAGTCTCGTCGGCGAGTTGGGCGAGAAACAGGCCTGCGTCATCGGCCATGACTGGGGCGCGCCCGTTGCGTGGCACGCCGCGATGATGCGTCCGGACCTGTTTCGCGCCGTCATCGGCATGAGCGTGCCGCATCGTCCGCGTGCTCCCGATGCGCCGCTGCGCATGCTGCGCAAATCCGGACTCGAGAACTTCTACTGGATCTACTTCCAGCAACCCGGCGTCGCCGAAGCCGAATTCGAGCGCGACGTACCGACGACGATGCGCAAGCTGCTGTACGGCATTTCGGGCGACGTCAGAGTCGATCGCGAGAATCCGCTCATCGTGCCCGAAGGCAAGGGCTTCCTCGATCGCA
This sequence comes from Povalibacter sp., assembly GCF_036735925.1. Lineage (NCBI taxonomy): Bacteria > Pseudomonadati > Pseudomonadota > Gammaproteobacteria > Steroidobacterales > Steroidobacteraceae > Povalibacter > Povalibacter sp. The sequence continues at coordinate 676 of NZ_DAINNK010000038.1, read as the reverse complement.
TGGCCGTGCCGGACAAACTGCCGTCATGGCTGCGCGAGAAGGACATCGAGCGCATGGCCGGCGAATATCAACGCACCGGCTTCCGCGGCGGCCTCAACCTCTATCGCAACATCGATCGCAACTGGGAACTCACTGCGCCCTGGCAGGACGCGAAGATCACGCAACCCGCCCTGTTCATCGCCGGCACCCGCGATCCCGTGATCGCTGGCCGACGCGGCGAAGTCGCCATCGAACAGATGACCCAGATCATTCCCGGCGTACAGAAACTAATGATCGAAGGCGCCGGACACTGGATCCAGCAGGAACGACCCGACGAAGTGAACGAAGCGGTACTGCGATTCCTTCGGCAAGTCGTCCAATGAGCCCTTGGGCGCTGATGGTCCTGTTCATGTTGTCCCACGGTGATGCATCCGCAGAAAGCCTGCGGGATTGAATCGTTTGCGTGCGGAGCCGTCGGCAGGTTATCCGTCACCTGCAGGTTGATTCGGCAACTTTCTTTGCCCGCTATCAACATCGCCTGCGGGCACTGCTGGAGTATCCCGAAATTGATGGGGTGTTAGATCGCACTCGGCGACATGAGCTGAAGCGAGCCAGGGCTTTGGCAAGGTCGCGTGTGACAGGTTATTTGGCACGTGGCAGGTTGATTGGGCAGACTAGTGCGGTCTATATCTAAGTT
>NZ_DAINNK010000037.1:0-50470 GCF_036735925.1 Povalibacter sp. | reverse complement strand
ACAGCCTGCTCTCGATTTTGCAGATGCCCGCCGGCATTCCGGTCGGCACGCTCGCCATCGGTCAGGCCGGCGCCACGAATGCCGCGCTGCTCGCCGCCGCCATCCTGGCGAACAAGTACCCGGCGATCCAGCAGGCGCTCGACAAGTTCCGCAGCGACCAGACCGCCGGCGTACTGGCGCATCCCGATCCCGCAATCGCACCGCGTCACCCATGAAGATCGGCATCATCGGTGCGGGTCAGCTCGGACGCATGCTGGCCCTGGCGGGCTATCCGTTGGGCCTGCGCTTCGCCTTTCTCGATCAGGGCACCGATACGCCGGGCGCGCAGGTCGGACACATCGTGCAAGGCGCCTTCGACGATCCGGCCGCGCTCGCGGAACTGGCGAAGCAGGTCGATCTCATCACGTTCGACGTCGAGAACGTTCCCGTCGATGCCGTGCGCGACATCGCGCAGCAGCGCCCCTTCCTGCCGCCCGTCGACGCGCTCGGCGCATCTCAGGACCGGCTGCACGAGAAGACGCTGTTCCGGAAGTTGAAGATTCCCACGCCGGAATTCGCCGCCGTCGATTCGCTGCAGGATCTGCAGGCGGCCGCAAAACGCATCGGCATTCCGGGCGTACTCAAGACGCGCCGGCTCGGCTACGACGGACGCGGCCAGTACTTCATCCGCAGTGCCGACGATGTCGAGAAGGCCTGGTCGATGCTCGGCACCGTGCCGCTGATCTACGAAGGCTTCGTGAACTTCAGTCGCGAGGTGTCGGTCATCGGCGCCCGCAGCACGCGCGGCGAAGTGCGCTGCTATCCGCTGTCGGCGAACACGCATTCGGAAGGCATCCTGCGTTACTCGATCGCGCCCTACAACAATGCGCGCCTGCAGAAATCCGCCGAGACCTATCTCAAGCGCATCCTCCGGCATTTCGACTACGCCGGCATTCTCACCATCGAATTCTTCGTACAGCGCGGCAAGCTCATCGCCAACGAAATGGCGCCGCGCGTCCACAACTCGGGACACTGGACCATCGAAGGCGCACAGACCAGCCAGTTCGAAAATCACGTGCGCGCGATTCTCGGACTGCCGCTCGGCAGCACGGCGGCCATCGGCCACTCGGCCATGGTGAATTTCATCGGCACGATCCCGACGCTCGAACGGGCGCTGAAAGTCCCGGGCGTGCACTTCCACAGCTACTGCAAGGAGCCGCGCCCGAATCGCAAGCTCGGCCATTGCACGATCACCGCCGCCTCCGCGACGGCGCGCGACCGCGCCCTGCGCAGCCTGATGAAACTTAAGGTCAGTTGAAGCGGTCCGAAGACCCGAAATAATGACCGCGGACGGCGCAGCGACACGGAACGTGATGCGTTTCCAGTCTCCGGTTCAGCGGGTTGCCGTTTCTTTGTGTCCCCGGACATGAGCCCGTACACTTCGCCGGCCCGGCAGGCCGGCCGGGATCGACGACATTTCCACAGGCGGGGCCGCCGGGATCCATGTATCTGGAGTTATTCAAGCTGCAGGAATTGCCGTTCCGGCTGACGCCCGATCCGGCCTTCCTGTACCTGTCCAAGCATCACGCCCGCGCCAAGGCGTACATGGAATCGACCATCTGGTTCACGGATGGCTTCGTCGTCATCACCGGCGAGATCGGATCGGGCAAGACGACGCTGATCGAAACCTTCCTCAAGGAACTGGAGAAGGACGTCGTCGTCGCCCAGATCAACCAGACCCAGGTATCCGCGATCGAATTCCTGCAGAGCGTGCTGGTGCAGTTCGGCTTCCAGCCTTTCAAGATGAAAAAGGCGGAGCTGCTCGCGACGCTCAATGATTTTCTCGTCGAACAATACGCCAACGGCCGGCGCGTGCTGCTGATCGTCGACGAGGCGCAGAACCTGTCGAACAAGGTGCTCGAGGAAATCCGGCTGCTCTCCGGCATCGAGACGACCAAGGAAAAAGTCCTGCGCATCATCCTGGCCGGCCAGCCGGAACTGAACGACAAGCTGAACTCGGCTGGCCTGGTGCAGCTGGCGCAACGCATCCGGCTGCGTTTCCATCTCACGCCGCTGTCGAAGAACGACATGGCGTCGTACATCCAGCACCGGCTCGAAGTCGCGGGTTCGCAGGGCCGCGAAATTTTTCAGCCGGACACCTTCCCGATCATCTATCGCTACACCGGCGGCATTCCGCGACTGGTCAACACGCTGTGCGACACCTCGATGATGGCCGCCTTCGGGCAGGACCACGACATCGTGACCGTCGCCGACGTGAATGCCGCCATCGAAGAAATGCAGTGGATCGAGTACGCCGAGCGCTCCGTCAAGCTGCAGGTGCTGACGCACCCTATCCCGCAGGTTCCGGACGCCACCGGCGAGCGCCGCCTGGTCCTGGGCCGGATCCTGGTGGGCGTGAATGGCGCGACCATCGCCGAACGCGAACTCTCGGTCGGCCGCTTCATCATCGGGCGCACCTCCGACAACGATCTGCAGATCGACAGCAAGTTCGTCAGCCGCCATCACGCGCAGATCATCACGACGGCACAGAGCTGCGTGATCGAGGATCTGAACAGCACCAACGGCATCCATGTGCGCTCGAAACGCGTGCGCCGCCGCATCCTCAACGACGGCGACGTCGTGCAGATCGGCCAGCACGAGATCATGTATTTCGACGAACGCCTGTCGCGCACCCGCGTGCTGCCGAACGACGGCGAAGATGATGCGGTGCCGATGCTGCGCAATACGGTGCAAGACACCGAAGACGAGGACGAGGATCAGGACTCGGTCGGCGCCCGCCGCTGAGTCGGTTCTGTTGTAGGTCAGGCTTTGTAGGTCAGGCTTTGTAGGTCAGGCTTCAGCCTGACTCCTGAGAAAAGAAGGCCGGCTGAAGCCGGCCCCACAGCAAGACGAGATCGAGAGACGCCGTCAGTCGTCGAGCGACTTGCTGCTGTATTCCGCCTGCGTGGTGCGGTAGTCCTTGCGTCGCAGCCACAGCACGATGCCCGCCAGCAGGCTGAGCGACCCCAGCAGCAGCAGCACGCCCGGCAGCGTCTGCATCTCGATCAGCCAGGCGGCGCCGAGCAGCACCAGCCCGACCAGCATGTAGAGGTAGGGGATCAGTTCGTAGAGCGGTCGGGCGATCCACATGGCCGGGTCGAAAGTACTAAGGGACGCCGCCGCATCCTAGCAGCGCGACACGAACCGGCGCCATCCGGGCGTTGGCAGCCTATTCCGTCGCCGTCCCGCCGACCGTCAGGCCATCGATGCGCAGGGTGGGCTGGCCGACGCCGACCGGCACGTCCTGCCCTTCCTTGCCGCACGTACCCACGCCCTCATCCAGCTTCAGGTCGTTACCTACCATCGAGACGCGCCGCAGCACGTCCGGACCGTTGCCGATCAGCGTGGCACCGCGCACCGGACGGGTCAGTTTGCCGTCCTCGATCAGGTAGGCCTCGCTCGCCGAAAACACGAACTTGCCCGAGGTGATGTCGACCTGGCCGCCGCCGAAATTGCGGCAATACAGCCCCTTCTGGACCGAGCCGATGATTTCCTGCGGATCGTGCTTGCCCGCCAGCATGTAGGTGTTGGTCATGCGCGGCAGCGTCATGTGCGCGAACGATTCGCGACGGCCGTTGCCGGTCGCCGGCACGCCCATCAGTCGCGCATTGAGCTTGTCCTGCAGGTAACCGCGCAGCACGCCGTTCTCGATCAGGGTCGTGCACTGGGTGGGCGTGCCTTCGTCGTCGACGTTGAGCGAGCCGCGCCGCGAACCGAGCGTGCCATCGTCGACCACCGTGCATTGATCGGACGCGACCTTCTCGCCGACGCGGCCGGAGAACGCCGAAGTGCCCTTGCGATTGAAATCGCCTTCAAGCCCGTGCCCGATGGCCTCGTGCAGCAGGATGCCGGGCCAGCCCGGACCGAGCACGACGGTCATCGATCCCGCCGGTGCTGGTGTCGCTTCGAGATTCACCACGCCGCCGCGCACGGCTTCGCGCACCAGCTCCTTCCAGCGATCGTTCTCCAGGAAACGCCGGAACCCATAGCGACCGCCGGTGCCCGCATAGCCCTGCTCGCGCCGGCCGTTCTGTTCGACGATGACGGAGACGTTCATGCGCACGAGCGGACGCACGTCCGCAGCAACGGTGCCATCGCTGGCCATGACCAGCACCACTTCGTGCGAGCCGGACAGACTCGCCATGACCTGTTTCACGCGCGGATCGAGGCGACGCGCTTCGACATCGATCTGTTCGAGCAGCTTCACCTTCTCCGGATCGCTGAGACCTTCGATCGGATCCTCGGGCAGGTACAGGCGATGTCCTGCCGTCGGCTGCCAGGCCTTGAGACTGGCATTGCCGCCGCTGCGCGCGATGGCACGCGCCGCATGCGAAGCCTCGGTGAGCGCCGGCAGCAGGATTTCATCCGAATAGGCAAAGCCCGTCTTCTCGCCAGCGAGCGCACGCACGCCGACGCCCTGCTCGATGCTGTGTGCGCCATCCTTCACGATGCCGTCTTCCAGCGACCAGGATTCGTCGCGGCTCAGCTGGAAGTACAGATCGGCGTAGTCGACGCTGTAGCCCATGACGCTGCCCAGCACGTTCGCGATGCGCTGATCGTCGAGTCCCGACGGCGCCAGAATCGCCTGACGCGCCAGATCGAGCGGCTGCGCGGCGCCCGCGGCGGATGGCAATTCGAGGTGCAGGCTGGATGTGGTGCTGGAAACGTTGGACATGGGTGAGCGATCTCGACTTCGATCAGGGGAAAGGACTACAGGCCACCGATCGCGAAGCGCCGATGGTTCAGCGCCGGAAAGCGACCGCGCAGTTCCTGTAGCACAGTATGGTCGATTTCCGCGATTGCCAGCCCGGGACCGGGCGCCGCCACGCGCGCCAGTACATGGCCCCACGGGTCGACGATCATCGAATCGCCGTGGGTCTCGCGTCCGTTGGCATGATGTCCGCCCTGCGCGGGCGCCAGAACGAAGCTCAGATTCTCCACGGCCCGCGCCCGCAGCAGGATTTCCCAGTGGGCCTTGCCGGTCGGGGCCGTGAACGCAGACGGCAGGCTCAACACCTCGGCGCCCTGCGACTGCATCACGCGAAATAGCTCGGGAAACCGGACGTCGTAACACACGGCCATCCCCAGCCGACCGATGGGTGTCGTAACGACGGTGGGCGACCGACCTGCAGCGATCGTCGCGGATTCGCGATAGCGCTCCTCGCGGCCCGGAATGTCGACGTCGAACAGATGGATCTTGTCGTAGCGCGCGACGCAACGTCCCTGATCGTCGAACAGCAATGATGCCGCGGCCACCTTGCCGGGCGATTCGGGCACCTGGATCGGCGCCGTACCGCCGAGGATCCACAGCCGCAGCTCGCGCGCCGTATGCGCGAGGAATGCCTGAATCGGCCCTTCGCCGAAGCTCTCGCCGACTTCCAGCTTGTCGGTCTCCTTGTGACCCATGATCGCGAAGTTCTCGGGCAGCGCGGCGAAGACCGCACCTTCGCGACGCGCCTGTTCGAGCAGCGTGCGCGCACTGGCGAGATTGGCGGAGACGTCCGGACCGGACGTGAGCTGGATGACGGCGGCAACTGGCATCGGTGATCTCGTTCCTGCTACATCGACGCGCCTTCGCGCGCACTGTTCGCAGCTTCCTTGCCCTGCGCCGCCTCGACTCGTTCGATGACGGGATTGTCCCACGGCCCCGTGATCCGGTAGTAACCGCGCGTCATGCCCTTCAGCGGTTCCTTGAAGACCTGCGAAAAGAGCAGCAGCGCGGCACCCACGGCGGGGCCTCCGGCCAGCGCGCCGGCCACCGGCAGCGAGGCGCCGAGGTTGCCGGTGACGATGGCGGTCTGATCGTAGTCGCGCACCCCCAGGCCCGTGCGTCCCGCAATACCGATCTCGGCTGCCGGTCCGCGCAACAGCAGGTTGCTGGTGTACGCATTGCCATCGCGCAATTCGAAATCGCCGTGGATCTTGTCGAAGCTCAGACCCTTGTCGGTGAGATCGCTGAAGTCCAGCGCCAGCCGCCGCGGCAGTGCGGCGACGCTGAACAATCCCAGCATGCGGCCCGCACCGGGCTGCACGCTGACGAGCTGTCCGTCCTCGGCCGACACTGCGACGCTGCCGGAGGCGCGGCCGAGGAAATCGCTGTCGAATCCGCCCGGCCACGACAGTCTGGCCGTCACTTCGCCGTGCCTGGCTTCGACGATGGGTGTGTAGTTGAGCGCCCGCAGCGTCGTCGCGACATCGGTGCTAGCGATGGTCGCCGTCATTTCCGCGCGTTCGCCGTCCGGCGTCACCAGCCATTGCGCATCGGCTTCGGCCCGCACCGCTTCCTGCACGATCGTCAATCCATCGACGCGGATTCCCATCGGCACGCGCGTCGCGCGCAGGTCGATCGAACCGATCGAATGATCCTCGTAACGGAAGTCCTGCACGAAGGCCCGCAGGTTCGGCCAGCTGCGCGGATCGCGACCGCTTCCCGACGGCGTGCTCTGCTTGTTCTCGCGCGAAACCACCAGATGATCGAGCCGCACCGTCAGCGCCTGCGAACTGGCGAAATCTTCCGGAATGCTGAGTTCGCCGGCCGCGCTCGGCCCCGTGACGTCGATCTTCCACGTACCCTCCTTCGTCTGCATCAGGCCGCGCACGTCCGGAAACTGGTAGCCGAACAACTGCAGCGTGCCGATCTTCAGATTGGCTGCACGCAGAACGTCGGAGACGCGCGTCTTGCCCGGCGAATCGCTGCGCAGCGCAAACCAGTCGTCCAGCACCAGCCGGTCGAGCGAGCCTTCGATGCGCAGTCCTGGATGCGGCGGCAGCGCGGCGGCGATGGCATCGGCGCGAACGCCGCCGCGATCGAAGTTCCAGCCATCGGCGCGTTTCGCGAGTCGCACGAGCGAACGCACGTCGCCCAATGCGGTGCGCAGCAGGATCTCGTCGTCGCCGTCGAATTCGATTTCCGCACGCAGCGCGCGCGTTTCATCTTCAGGCTTGCCGACCGGATGAGGCAGCGCGATGCCGAAGCCGGCCAGATCGCTGTCGAGCACGAACTTGCGCGGCTGCTGATGCGATGGTTCTTCCGCCGTGCCAGCGGTCAGCTCGGATGACAGGCGCCAGTCGGTACTGCCGCTGAGCTTGATGCTCGACGGCAACTTGAACGTCGACGCGAGTTGCGTCGCGCTCGTTCGACCGGTGGCGGCCAGTCGCGCTGCCGGCCTGTCGCCTGCGAGCGGATCGATCGCGATCTTCACCGGACCGTCCAGCCAGGTGCCTGCGAGATCGGCCGATTCCGGCAGCGTCTGGCGCACCGTCAGCGAACCGTTCAATGAACTGATCGGCGCCTCCAGTCCGCTCGCGGCCAGCGTCGCATCGCGCACCTGCGTCGTGACGACGGTGCGCCGGTTGGCGATCTGCTTGAGCGGCAGCAGCAAATTCACGTCGCTCTCGATCGCTCCGTGGCCGCGCAGGCCGTTGAACAGATCGCCCAGCGCATCGCGGATCGGGCTGGTCTGCAGCAGCGACAGGCCCTGGCCGAGATCGCCCGTGGCCTTCGCCTCGACGGCGAGGACGCTCTTCTTGAAGTCCGCGATGCTCGCCCTGACCTGCGACACCTGCAGACCGCCGATCTCGGCCGTGCCCGTGAGGACTTTCATTCCCTCGTTGCGGAATTCGAAGCGGCTGGCAAGTTCGTGCGCCTGCGCCCAGCCCTCCTGATAGTTGAGTACGCCGTTCTCGATGCGCCCGCGCGCAACGAATTCGCCTTCGCCGCGACGGAACGGCACGGCGCGGGTCGGCCCCTTGAAGAAGACCTGCGCATCCCGGACGCGACCGTCGAGAAATGCATGATCGAGCCAGTCGAGCGCCTTCGGCGAGAACTTGTTGGCCGGCAGGTATTTCGGCGTGGCCGCGACGCGCAGGTCATCCGCAGTCGCTTCGAGATCGAGAACGGGCGACGCCGATCTGTCCAGCGGCAGCGTCACGGCGATGCGTCCCTGCGCGTTGCCGTCCTCGGTGGCGACACGCAGTTCATCGCTGGCGACGTACCAGCCATCGTCGTGGCGCTGCCAGCGAATGTCGCCCTGCGCCGATTGCGCCACGAGCGGCGTGCGGAACATGCGCGGCAGTTCGAAGGTGACGTTCTTCGCGTCGAGACGGACGCTGCCATCGCCCTCGTTCCCTTCCACATGCGCACTCAGTCCGCTGAAGCCGGGCACGCGCAGCACGGGCTGCACGCCGATATCCACCAGATCCGCTTTCACCGAGTAGGTCGGCAATGCACCGGATTGCGCGCGGGCAAGGTGGGCATCCAGGTTGGCAATGGTGCCGTGCGCCGCGAGCGCTCGCAGGCGTGCGGCCTGTTCGCTTTCGGGCAGGTAGGCCAGCAGCGGCCAGAGATTCTCGAGCACCAGCCGATCGGCATTGAGCGCGACATCCAGCGCGCCGCCGTCCCACCGCGACCATTGCGCTGCGATTTTCTGCGCCTTCCACGGCGAGTCCTTCCGCGAAACATCGAGATCCGTCAGCGTGGCCTGCCAGGTCCCGTCGCGGCGCTCCGCCGCGAGCTTGAGTGCCAGCCGGTCGAACGCGACGAGCGACGGCGCCGTCGGCTGGCTTTCCGCCTCGACCGGCGCAGGCGCTGCCGCCGGGACCTCTTTGTCGGCACACGGATGCCCGGTGCAGTCGTCATCCTCTTCGTGCGGCTGCAGCACTTCGGGACCGGGCAGCGGCGTCACCCATTCCGGCGCCAGCGCGCTGACGCTGTTCAGATCCAGGTTCGCAGTGACCGACGCCGGCTGCGAACCGCGGAACGATGCCGACAGAGCAATCGAACCCTGTCCCGTTTCCGGCACGAACCACTGGTTCGGCATCACGTCGGCCCAGCCGGCGAGATCCAGTCCCCTGCCTTCCAGCGCGAATCGCGACGTCAGCGAATCGACCTGGTCGAGTTCGCCCGCGACATGCGCCGAGAATTCGAGCGACTGCCCCAGCGTTCGCGGCAACGCGGCATTGCCGTTCAATTCGAGCAGATCGTTCTGACGCACCAGCGTGAAGTTGATGCCGGACAACGACCACGGCCCGCGACCGGTGATTTCGTCGCGGAAACTCACCTCGGCGTTGCGCACGCGGAACTGCCCCACCGGCAGCGACTCCACTGCGATCGTCTTCGGCTGCTCCTCCAGCACGCTCTGTCCCAGCAACCGCACGCGTCCTTCGCGAGTGCGGATGAGCGCGATCTCCGGCGAATCCAGCGTGAACCGGCCAGCGGTGAGGCGGCGCTCGGCCAGCGACGTCCACCAGTCGAAGCCCACGCTGCCGCGCCGCGCCGTCGCCAGCACGCGCGTGCGATCGGTCGTCCGCACGACGGCGTCGTAGAACACCAGTTCCGGACCGTACTGGCGCAGACGGGCGCCGATGCGACTGAATTCGATGACGAGACCCGTCTTGTCGCTCACCCACTGCTGCAGTTCCACGCGGTACTCGGGTACGCGCGTCACGGCGAACTGGAATGCGCCCAGCAGCGAGCCCAGCAGCACGATGACCGCAGCGACGGCGATCAGGGTGCGTTTGAGTGGGGTGGGCATCGGGGACGGGCCTACAGGCTACGGGCGACAGGCGACAGGCAACAGGCGACAGGAAGGAGCAGCGCTCTGGCTGTCGCCTGTAGCCTGTCGCCCGTCGCCTCTCCTCACATCAACACCACGTCATACTGATCCTGCTGATACAACGCCTCCGTCTGCAGCCGGATCGGCTTGCCGGTGTGCACTTCCAGTTCGGCGAGCGCGGCGGATTCCTCGTCGAGCAGGCGTTCGATCACGTCCTGATGCGCCAGCACCATCAGTTCCTGGAACTGGAATTGACGCGATTGGCGCAGGATTTCCCGGAAAATTTCGTAACAGACTGTTTCCGTGGTCTTCACGAAGCCGCGACCCTCGCAGGTAGGACACGAGCTGCACAGCATGTGTTCCAGGCTTTCGCGCGTCCGCTTGCGGGTCATTTCCACCAGACCCAGCGGCGATACCGACGAGATGTGGTTGCGGGCGTGATCGCCGACCAGCGCCTTCTCCAGCGCCTGCAGCACCTGGTGGCGGTGCTCCTCTTCTTCCATGTCGATGAAGTCGATGATGATGATGCCGCCGAGATTGCGCAGGCGCAGTTGCCGGGCGATCGCCACCGCCGCTTCGAGATTGGTGCGGAAGATCGTTTCCTCCAGCGTGCGATGGCCGACGTAGGCGCCCGTGTTCACGTCGATGGTCGTCATGGCCTCGGTCTGGTCGAACATGAGGTAGCCGCCGGACTTGAGCGGCACTTTTCGTTCCAGCGACTTCTGGATCTCCTCCTCGACGCCGTACAGATCGAAGATCGGCCGGTCGCCGTCGTACAGTTCGATGCGCTCGGTCATTTCCGGCATGAACGTGCGCGCGAAGTCCTTCATGCGCTGGAAGGTCTCTTCGTGATCGACGCTGACCTTGTCGACGCCGCTGGAGACGACGTCGCGCAGCACGCGCACGGCGAGCGGCAGATCTTCGTTCACGAGATTGCCTGGCCGCGTCGAAGCCGCCTTTTCGCCCAGCACTTTCCAGAGCTTCTGCAGGAACAGCATGTCGGCGCGCAGCGCGTCGGGACTCGCTCCTTCCGCGGCGGTGCGCACGATGTAGCCGCCCGACTCCTCGCTCTGCAGAAACAGATTGGCGGCCTCGCGCAGTCGATGACGCTCGGCTTCGTCTTCGATGCGCGCCGAGATGCCGATGCCCTTGCCCTTCGGCATGTAGACGAGATACCGCGACGGAATCGTGATGAACGTCGTGAGCCGCGCACCCTTGGTGCCGAGCGGATCTTTCAGCACCTGCACCAGGATCTCGCTGCCTTCCGTGACGAGCGACTGGATTTCCTGGCTGCTGGTGCCCGTCACCGGCTGGTCGGGCTGACCGTTTTCGCCCACGGCCGGATGCACGATGTCGGAAGCGTGCAGGAAGGCCGTGCGTTCGAGGCCGATGTCGATGAAGGCCGCCTGCATTCCCGGCAGCACGCGCGAGACACGTCCTTTGTAGATATTGCTGATGAGGCCGCGGCGGTTGGCGCGCTCGAGGAAGATTTCCTGCAGCACGCCCTCTTCCACCAGCGCGGCGCGCACTTCGCGCGGGCTCACGTTGATCAGGATCTCCGCCGTCATGCCGACACCCCGATCCGCGATTCCGTCCTGTCCAGCGTCCAGCCCGTCATGCGCAGCAGTTCTCCTGTTTCGAACAAGGGCAGTCCGACGATGCCGGAATAACTGCCCGCGATGCGTTCGATGAACACGGCCGCCCGGCCCTGGATGCCGTAGGCGCCCGCCTTGTCGACCGGTTCGCCCGATTCCCAGTACGCGGCGATCTCCTCTTCGCGCAATGCGCGCACGCTGACGTCGCTGATGCTGACGCGGCAGTCGCAGCCGCCGGCATGACGCACGGCGACGGCCGTGTAGACCTGATGCGTGCGCGCCGACAGCCGTCGCAGGATGCGCAACGCGTCGTCGCGATCCCGCGGCTTGCCGAGCACGTCATCGCCCAGCGCGACCGTCGTATCGGACCCGAGCACCGGCGCGCGTTCCGCGGCGGACAACCGTTCCCAGAGCGCTTCGGCCTTCGCGATGGCCAGGCGGCGCACGTAGTCGACCGGCAGTTCGCCCGGCTTCAGCGATTCGTCGATGTCGACCGGCCGCACCCGGTGCGCGACCCCGATCTGGGTCAGCAGCGCGCTGCGCCGGGGCGATGCGGAGGCCAGCCAGATCAATGAGTTGGAAGAGCTTGTCATCCGTCGAAGGATACAGGCGGGCGCCGGTCGAATGCATTCACCCGGAGCGGAAATTTTCCGGTGGGGCGCGTTAATCGGCGCTGAATCCTTCCGCGCGGCCGCGATCAGCGCGAGGGGAATTGCTGATGACGGACGAACACGTCGGCGTCGGCCGGGCTGAAGAACACCAGCCATACCTGCTCGATGCGACGCAGTTGCGGCAGCAGCCCGGCAAGGGCCTGCGAGACGACCTGCGCGGCCTGCGGTTTCGGATAGCCGTAGACACCCGTCGAAATCGCGGGGAAAGCGATGCTGCGCAATTCGAGCGACTCGGCGAGTTCGAGCGACTTGCGGTAGCACGAGGCCAGCAGGTCCGCCTCGGGGCGATCCTGTCCCCAGACGGGACCGACGGTGTGGATCACGAATCGCGCCGGCAGTTCGCCCGCCGTCGTGGCAACGGCTTCCCCCGGCGGCAGGCCGCGCGGATAGTCGCTGCGACGGATCTGCCGGCACGCTTCGAGGATCGCCGGCCCGCCGGCACGATGGATGGCGCCGTCCACGCCGCCGCCGCCGAGCAGCGATGAATTCGCGGCATTGACCACGGCATCGACGGCAGCGGTCGTGATGTCGCCGGTTTGCACGATCAGCCGCCCGGCGAGGTATTCGCGCTGCATGGCGATCGTCCGCGACGTCAGTCGATTTCGCGGCGCGCCCAGCGCCGCGCCCGCTCGGGATCGTCGAACACCTGCATCTGGATGATGTCGCCGATCTGATCGCTGATGAGGATGATGACGTGCAGGGCCGCCGCCAGCGCGCCGGGGCGGACGACCATGGCCCAGCGGCGTTTGTGCGTGCCGGCAATGTGGACGATGAAGTCGCGGTAGCGCTGGGTTTCGGAGTAGTCCCACTGACCGTGGGATTCGCGCAGATCGCACACCGAGCTCATGCCATCGCGGAACGACGGGTCCTGGCGACTGCGCCGGACCATGTCGATCAGGCCGTCGACGGTCACTTCGCCGCGGACGTGCACGTACAGCAGACCATCCGTTTCGTGGATCGAAAAACTGGACTCCATGCGCACCGACTGTCCCCACCGCCTGCGGCATCACACGAACAAGGCGAGCATCATAGCCGTCCTGCCGCAGGGATCGACCGGGCAAGGCGTGCGGCAATTCCTGAAAATAATGGCCTGGAGTGGGTCGGCCGGCCACATATTCGTGACACATTCCCCTTGCCGCCCGCTGCTGCGCTGCGTAGCGTGTGCGGCCTGCACGCAATCGAGAAAAGTGGACTGGGCCGCGAGCGTCATTGAGCGATGCGCGAATCTGACAAACCGGGGGGAACGGGGCGCAAACCAGTGCTTCCCGTGTTTCCCGTCATTCCGGGCTACCGGTTCCTGCAGACCATCGCGCGGTCCATCAAGTCCGAGATCCACGTCGCCTACTCCGCGGAGCTGGGCCACAACGTCGCAGTCAAGGTGCTGCGCACGGGGCCGCAGTCCAGCGCCGAGGCCGGCGAAGAGGAACGCTTCGAGCGTGAGCGCGAACTGCTGACACGCATCCGCCATCCCGCCATCGTCGACGTGTACGACTGGGGTCACGGCGAGGATTTCCGCTACATCGTCACCGAATACTTCACGGGCGGCAGCCTGGAACTGCGCATCCGCAATCTCATGACGGTGCGCGATACGGTCGACATCTTCCTGCAGATCGCCGGCGCGCTGGTCGCCGTGCACGCCGCCGGACTGTGCCATCGCGATCTCAAGCCGGCCAACGTGATGATGCGGCCCGACGGTCGCATCGTCCTCATCGACTTCGGCCTCGCCAAGCACATGGAAGCGAGTACGCAGCTCACCAGCGCCGGCGAAGTCCGCGGTTCGCCGTACTACATCAGCCCCGAACAGGCCGAGGGCGCCCCGGTCGATCAGCGCAGCGACCTCTACAGCCTCGGCGTGATCCTCTACGAAATGCTCACCGGCACCCGTCCGTTTCGCGGCAGCACGGTGATCGCGATCATCCAGTCGCATCGCAACGATCCCATCCCCACCCTGCCGCCCGAACTCAGCCGCTTCCAGCGCCTGATCGACGGCCTGCTGGCGAAGAATCCGGCGGAGCGGTTTCCGAGCGTGGAAACGGCGGTGGCGGAGCTGGCGCGATTGAAGGTGTGAGGGATCTTGCTGTGGGGCCGGCTTCAGCCGGCCTCTGAGGAGTCAGGCTAAAGCCTGACCTACAGACCGAGGCCGGCTGAAGCCGGCCCCACAGCAGGAGAGAACTCGCGCTATGCGCGATGGTACGGATGCCCCTTCACGATGCTCACCGCCCGGTACAGCGCCTCCGCCACCATCACCCGCGCCATGCCATGCGGCAGCGTGAGCGCTGACAGCGACCAGCGCAGATCCGCCTTCGCATCCAGCTCCGGCGCGATGCCATCGGGCCCGCCAATCAGAAAGGCGACGTCGCGACCGTCGCGCGCGCGGGTTTCGAGGAATTTCGCGAGCTGTTCGCTCGTCATGGATTTGCCGGTGACCTGCAGCGCGACGACGAACGCACGCGCGGGAATCGCCGCCTGCATGCGCTCGCCTTCCTTCGCAATCGCCTGTTGCGGACTGCCGCTGCCGCGCTGGCCGAGCGGCACTTCCTTCAGTTCGAGCCGGTAGTCCGCCGTCAGCCGGCCCGCGTAATCGGCGTAAGCCTCATTCACCCAGTTGGGCATCCGGGTGCCGGCGGCGATGAGGCGCAGGAGCATAGGAAGAGTGACGAGGGTCAACTACCCCTCGTGACTTACGTGACCTTCGTGACTTTCGTCACTCATTCCCCCACCGCCGCATCCCGCCGCGCCGCGCTCACGTCCCACAGGTTTTCCAGGCGATACAGCTCGCGCACGCGCGGCAGCATGATGTGAACGATCGCATCCTGCAGATCGACCAGCACCCATTCGCCGTCACGCTGTCCTTCCACGCCCATCGGGCGGAAGCCGGCCTTCTTCGCCTGTTCGATCACCTTCTCGGCGATCGAGCGGACGTGACGGTCGGAATTGCCGGACGCGATGACCAACGTATCGGCGATGTCCGTCAGCTTGCGGACGTCCAGCACCTTCACCTGCACGGCCTTCATGTCGTCGAGCGCATGCTCGACCACCTTGATCAGGTCGTTGGCAGGTGCGGCAACCTTCGGCCGCTTCGCGGCCGCGGCTTTCGCCACGGGTTTGACGGCGGCGGGCTTCGCCGCGCGCGCTGGAGCCTTCTTCTTGACGGGTGCTTTGGATGCGCCGGCCTTCCGCTTCGCGGCGGCGGGCTTGCGTGCTGCGGTGGAGGAACCGGATCGTCGTGAAGTGCTTGCGCGCTTTTCGGCCATGCTCACCTCTTGGGTCGGTAACACCCGGATTGGGCAATGATCGCCCGCACGGAGTCGGGCATCAGGAAGCGGGGATCGCGCCCCGCGGCAATCGATTTGCGGACTTCGGTCGAGGAAATCTCGAGCTGCGTGACCGCATGAATGTAGATGCAGCCCGCCAGCGATTCGTGCAGATCGTTGATGCGCCCGGTGCCGCGATCGACCAGCAGTTCGCCCAGCGGACCCATGCTCGGCGCGCGCCAGCCCGGACGATGCGCAACGACGAGATGCGTGAGATCGAGCAGTTCGCGCCACTGATGCCACTTCGGCAGGCCGAGGAAGGCATCCATGCCGACGATCAGGCACAGCGCGCGGTCGGGAAAATCGGTCCGCAGCGTGCGCATGGTGTCGACCGAATACGACAGCCCTTCGCGCCGGATCTCGCGATCGTCGACGACGAAACCCGGCTGACCTTCGGTGGCAGCGCGCACCATCGCCAGCCGTTCCTCCGCGCCGGCGATCGTGCCTTCGCGATGCGGCGGATTGCCTGCCGGCATGAAACGGATTTCCGTCAGACGCAGCGACTGCAGCAATTCGAATGCGGTGCGCAGGTGCCCGAAGTGAATCGGGTCGAACGTGCCACCGAAAATACCGATCGGATTCATGCGGCCCTCGCGCGTGCCAGCCGCACTCCGCAGAACCGTGCAACCAGACTTTCCATCTCGATCCAGGGATCCGTACGCAGCACGCCCTTGATGGCGCGATCGACGCGGGCGGCATCCAGCAACAGGCCGCGCAGCGCGCCCGGCTTCAGTCGCGCCAGCGCCTGCTTCATCGCGGCCTGCCGCGGCCGCCAGACGTAAACCGAATTCATTGCGGCATCGACGCTCTGCCCGTTGGCGACCAGGTGCTGGACCTGCGCCATCCATTGCAGATCCTTGTTGACCGCCCACAGCACCAGGACGATCTCGACATCCTCACCGCGCAGGCCTTCGAGAATGCGCAGGGCGCGTGCTGTTTGCCCGCGCATCGCGGCCTCGCCGAGCTGCAGCACGTCGAAGCGCGCGCTGTCGGCCACGGCATCCAGCACAGTTTCAGTCGTTACAGGTCCAGGCGGCAGCAACAGGGCCAGCTTCTCCACTTCCTGATGCGCCGCGAGCAGGTTGCCCTCGACCCGTTCGGCGAGCAGGCCAGCCGCTTCGGCATCCGCCTTCAGTCCGTGCCGGCCAAGACGTTCGCGAATCCAGCCCGGCAGACGCTGCAGGTCGATCGGCCAGATCTGGGTCACGACCCCGCGCTTGTCGATGGCGCTCACCCACTTGGAATTCTGTACGCGCCCATCCATCTTGCCCGTGATGACGAGAACCACGTTGTCGGCCGAAGGATTCTCGGCCAGTTCGACGATGGCATTGCCGCCCTGATCGCCGGGCGTCGGATTGGTCATGCGGATCTCGACGATCTTGCGCTGCGCGAACAGCGACATCGCGCGGCTCTCGGCGATCAGCGCATCCCAGTCGAAACCGCGTTCGACGACGTGCAGATCGCGCTCGGTGAATCCTTCCGAGCGGGCACGCGCGCGGATCGCATCGGCCGCTTCGTTGACCAGCAGCGGATCGTCCCCCGACACGAGATAGATCGGGGACAAACCGCGCGACAGCGAGGACGCGAGGTTATCGCCGGTGATTTTCACTGCGGGTGACCAGGACGACGATCGGATGGGTTGGACAAGGAACGCCGTTCCGCGGAGATGGAACGTTGCAGGAAGACATGAACGGCGTACGGATCGTCGGCACTCTCGGGCGCGAACAGCTTGGGGCCAGTGCGGGCGATTATGGCCCAACGGTCCGGGGGACGGAAGCGGAAAGAGGGTTTCACACGGAGTTCGGAAGAGGAAGATTTCACACAGAGAGCAGTGCTCTTCCTGTGGGGCCGGCTTCAGCCGGCCTCTTCAAGTGCAAAGGCCGGCTGAAGCCGGCCCCACAGGAAATCTAATCCGGCTCTTATGGTTTCCCTACCAATTCGTCGAGCTGCGCCGCGAGGGGAACCTGGTACAGCGGGCGGGCCCTGGCATAGATGCGCTGCGCCATCTGCTTGCCGTCGGTGGTCTTGAGCAATTCCTCGTAGAGATCCTTGACCAGTTTGCGGCGGCCAATGGTCGTCAGGTAGTTCTCGAGGCGCGGCCACGCGGGGGTGTAGCCGGCGCGGATCGCATCGAGCAGCCAGCTGTGCGCAATCATGGCGTTGGTCGATGTCGTGAGATGGAAGGCCTCGTCGAGTTCAGCCATGCGTGCGCTCGACAGATCCGCCGGCATGTTGTCGAGGAAGTGCAGCCATTCGTGCGTGGTCCACTTCGACGTGTCCAGCGACTTCGCCGGCGTCGCGCCTTTCAGCCACGCATCGCGCTGTGCGTCGATGCGCTTGAAGGCATCCGAATGCGGCAGCACCGCGAGCGCCGGAATGCCGGGTTCATCGAGCCACACCTGCAGCTCGGCCCGCGTGATGCGCGCATCCGCCCGATCGAGTTCGTGCTTCGTCAGATAGTCGACGAACGTCCCGGCGCTGATGCTCTGGAAAGCGAAGTGATCGAAGTAGCCGCGCAGGAAGCGGTCGAGTTCGGCCCGGCCCAGTCGCGATTCCAGGAAACCCAGAAACAGCCGACCCTTTTCGTAAGGCACATCGGAAAACGCATCGTCCGGATCGCGGCCCTTGAGATCCATGTCGAGCTTCGTCAGCGCCGCATCGCCCTGCTCCGTGAGATCGGCAATATCGCGCTGCAGCGACTGCAGTCCGAGCGTGTCCTCCATTTCATGGCGCTCGCGGCCGTAGAGCGCTTCGATGATGCGGCGCTCCAGGTAGGTGGTGAATCCTTCGTTGAGCCAGACGCTGTCCCAGTCTGCGTTGGTCACGAGATTGCCGGACCAGGAATGCGCCAGTTCGTGGGCGATCAGCGAGACGAGGCTGCGATCGCCCGCGATGACCGTCGGCGTGAGGAACGTCAGACGCGGATTCTCCATGCCGCCCCACATGAAACTCGGCGGCAGGATCAGGAGGTCGTAGCGTCCCCAGCGATACGGGCCGAACAGCTTTTCGCAGGCCTCCAGCATCGACTGCACGTCGGCGAACTCGGCAGCCGCTGCCTCGACGACTGCCGGCTCCGCGTACACGCCCGTCTGTTTGCCAATCGGACGGAACACCAGATCGCCGACGCCGAGCGCAATCAGATACGAAGGAATCGCCTGCGGCATTCTGAAACGATAATCGCCATCGCGTTGCGCATCGGGATCGTTTTCCGCGCTCATCACCGCCAGCAGTTCCGGCGGCGTGCGGATGTGCGCGTCGTAAGTGAGGCGCACCTGCGGCGTGTCCTGCAACGGAATCCAGCTGCGCGCATGGATCGCCTGCGACTGCGAATACAGGTACGGATGTTTCTTGCCCGCGGTCTGCGACGGTTCGAGCCATTGCAGCCCGCTCGCCTGCGGTGAAGTCTCGTAGTGGATGCGCACCAACACATCCTTGCCCTGCGCAGACGCCGGCAGCTCGATCGACAGCGGCGCTCCGAGCATCGGCTGCGCCTCGCCGAGCGTGAACTTCAGCGCGACGGGCTGCGGCTGCAGCAACTCCACCTTGCTGACGGTCAACCCGCGCGTATCGAGCACGATGCGGCGCGACTGCGGATCGAGCCGCTGCAACGTCAAATCGGCATGGCCGCGCAAGCGCTTGCGCGCGAAATCCGCCTGCAGATCCAGCGACAGGTGCGTCGCACGGAACTCGCGCGTATTGGCGAATGAATGCGCATCGCCGGACGGTACGGCGGCATGAATGGTCGGCGACAGAGTCATCAGCAATGCACCAATGGCGGCAAACCTGACGGACATGGCGTGCTCCTCGGGCAGGATGGTTTTCTGTGGGTCAGGCTTCAGCCTGACTGTTTTCAGGCCGGCTAAAGCCGGCCCCACAGCAGGAGAAGCTCATGAGCCTTCAATCCTCCGGCGACTGCCGCGCGCGGCGCGCCTCGTGCACGCCGGTGCGATAGATCGCGGCGCGCATGATCATCATCGCCGACACCGGCGCCGTCATGACCATGAACAACGTGATCATCAGCTCATGCAGGATGGGACGACCGGCCATCGCGGAGGAGATCACGATCGAAGCGATCAGGATGCAGCCGGTGCCGAGCGTGTTGCCCATCGAGGGGCTGTGCATGCGCATGTAGAACGTCGGCATCTTCAACAGGCCGATCGCGCCGAGCAGGCACAGCAGCCCGCCGCAGACCAGCAACAGGGAGGCGATCAGCGCCGCCCACACGGGCAGTTCGGTCATCATGGCTCGATCACCTCGCCGCGCAGCAGGAACTTGCTCAGCGCCATCGAACTGACGAAGGCGAACAGCGCGATCAGCACGGCCATGTCGAAATAGATGGTCGACGTGGAGCGGATGCCGAGCAGCAGGATCGACAGCATGCCGTTGACGTACAGGGCATCGAGCGCCAGCACCCGGTCCTGCGCGGCGGGGCCGCGGATCAGCCGTATGCCGGCGCAGGTCATCGCGGCCATCAGACAGAACTGCGCGAAGCCGGCGGCCCAGTCGAGAAGCACGATGGCGTTCATTCGAAGATCTCCATCAGCGGTCGTTCGTAGCGGTCCTTGATCGTCCGCACCCAGGCGGCTTCGTCATGGATGTCGAGAATGTGCAGCACCAGCCGTCCCTGCACGCGATCCATGTCGACCCAGACGGTTCCCGGCGTCGCGGTGAGGATCATGGCGAGGATGGCGAGGCCATGCGGATCGCGCATGTCGAGCGGAATGGTCACCAGGCCCGGCCCGCCGCCCGTGATGCCGCGCAGCACCACCTTCGCCACCATGATGTTCGACTTCACGATGTCGATCAGGACGACGAAGACCAGCCCGACCACCACGTACAGATGCTTGACCTTCGGCCGCAGCGGCCGCCAGCTGCGGCTCGAGTTGGCGAAGAAGATCGCCAGCACCGCGCCCAGCAGCAGGTGGCCGGTCGACAGCGAGTTGTTGAGCAGCAGCCACGCCACGAACAGCGCGATGGCCAAGACGAAAGGAAAGGGTCCGCGCTTCATGGCAGACCCACCGCGGCCGCCGGCTGCGCCAGCACCGCTTCGATGTACATCTGCGGGTCATGCAGGGTCTGCGCGGCCGACTGCAGGTAGTTCATCATCGGGCCTGCATACGCCGTGAGCGCCATGGTCAGCAGCAAGAGGAACGCCACCGGCCCCGCCTCGATGAAGCGCAGGCGCGGCGTCGTGCGTTCGGTGGACGACCAGAACAGGCGGATGCCGATGCGGCTCAGCGCAATCAGCCCGGCAAGTCCGCCGGCCAGCACCGCGACCAGCAGCGCCCAGCTCGTCGGCGGCAACTCGCCTGTGTTCATGGCCTGCACGATCGAGGACAGCAGGGCGAACTTGCCCACGAAGCCCGACAGCGGCGGCAGGCCGGTGACGAGCAGCACGCAGAACACGAATGCGAGGCCGAGGAAGGCCATCGCTGCTGGAATCGCGACACCGACCTCCTCTTCCCTGCTGTACGAGTCGCCGGGCTCGTCGATGTCGAAGGCGCGATAGCTCACTGCGGGCATGGGCGCGACATCGGCCATGTCGGTGACCGAGCCGGTGCGCGTGCGCTCCGTCATGCCGTTCAGCATGAAGAACGCGCCGGTCGCGAGCACCGAGCTGACCATGTAGAACAGCGCCGGCGCGGTGAGGTTCTGCGCTCCCGACCCGACGGCCGCCAGCAGCGTGCCCGAAGACACGATCACCACGAATCCGATCAGCCGGCTCAACTGCTGCGATCCCACCAGACCGACGATGCCGAACACCAGGGTCGCGAGTCCGCCGTAATACAGCCACTCGCCGGCCAGCGGCGCCGGTGCCGCGGCATCGCCCAGCAGCACGCTCAATCGCAGCACGGCGTACACGCCCACCTTGGTCATGATCGAGAACACGGCGGCGACGGGTGCGCCGGCCGCGGCGTACGCCGGCGGCAACCAGAAATTGAGGGGCCACGTCCCCGCCTTCACCAGGAAGGCAATCGCCATGATGGCGACGCCGGCATCGAACAGTCCGCGATCCGTCGCCGCGATGGTGCTCCAGCGCACGCTCAGATCCGCCATGTTCAGCGTGCCGGCGATGCCGTAGATCAGCGCGAGCCCGGTGAGGAACAGCAGCGACGCCACCAGGTTGACGACGATGTACTGCAGACCCGCCTTGACGCGGGCCGGGCCCGAGCCGTGCAGCATCAATCCATACGAGGCGGCCAGCAGCACTTCGAAGAACACGAACAGGTTGAACAGGTCGCCGGTCAGGAACGCGCCGTTCAATCCCATCAGCAGGAACTGCGACAGCGGCAGGTAGTGCACGCCGACGCGTTCCCAGCGTGCCACCGAATACAGCAGCGCCGGCAACGCCAATATCGCGCTCAGCGCGACCATCAGGGCCGAGAGACGATCGACCACCAGCACGATGCCGTACGGCGCCGGCCAGGCGCTGATGGGATAGACGCCGATCCCCTGATGCCACACGTGCGGCACGGCGTCGGTGGTCAGCCACATCAGCCCCAGTGCGACGGCGAGTTGCGCGAGCGTCGACAGCAGCGCGATCGATTCGCGCACGCGCCGCTGCGATTCCGGAAACAGCAGCAGGGCCGCGCCCGTCACCAGCGGCAGGACGATCGGCAACGCCGGCAGATGCGCCCACGGGGTCACTTGTCGCGCTCCTTGCCGTCGACGTGGTCGGTGCCGGTCAGTCCGCGCGCGGCCAGCATCACGACCAGGAACAGCGCGGTGGTCGCGAAGCTGATCACGATCGCCGTCAGCACCAGTGCCTGCGGCACCGGATCGGCATACAGCAGCGGATCGGTCGCGCCGTCCGCGCGGATGATCGGCGGCCGCTCCACCGTGAGCCGCCCCATGCAGAAGATGAAAAGATTGATCGCATACGACAGCAGCGCCAGCCCGACGATCACCTGGAACGTGCGCGGCCGCAGGATCAGCCAGACGCCCGAGCCGGTCAGCACGCCGATGGCAAGTGCATAGACGAGTTCCATCACTGCGCTCCCGTCGGCGCGTCCGCCGCCGCTTCGACATGCACCTGGGTCGCCGCCGCGACCGCCGCCGGACGACGATGGCTGCGCAGCGACTGGTGAGCAATCGCGACCAGCATCAGCACGGTGGCGCCGATCACCAGCATGTACACGCCGATGTCGAACAGCAGCACCGAGGAAACATGGATCTCGCCGACGATCGGCAGCGTGCCATGCCACGCGAGCGCGCTGAGGAACGTATGCGACGCCAGCCACGCGCCCATGCCCGCCGCCGCCGCCGCCAGCAATCCGGCGGCCATCCAGTACTGCGGATGGATGCGCGTGCGCGACTCGACCCACATGGTGCCGGCGACGATGTACTGCGCGACCACGGACGTTGCCATCACCAGGCCGCCGACGAAGCCGCCGCCCGGCGCGTTGTGCCCGCGCAGCAGGAAGAACACCGAAACCAGCCCCGCCATCGGCAGCAACAGCCGCACGATGACGGCCGGGATCTGCATGTAGCTCGGCGGCAGCTGCTCGTCCGGATCCGGCAGGGCTGTCAGGCTGCGCGGCGCATCGTCGCGCTGGGCGCGCGGCACGCTCATCGACTCCGGCGCCGGGCGGAAACGTCGCAGCAGCGCGAACACCGTGAGCGCGACGATGCCCACCACCGTGATTTCACCGAAGGTGTCGAAGCCGCGGAAGTCGACCAGGATCACGTTGACCACGTTGCTGCCGCCGCCCTGCGGCAGCGCGCGCTCGATGAAGAATTCCGCCAGCGTCTGTTCGCCGCGCGGGCGGGTCATGATGGCGAAGGCGAAACTCGCCATGCCGAAGCCCACTGCGGTGGCGATGAACAGATCGCGAACCCGGCGCGCGCGCGCGCGCAGCGTGCGCCGGTCGGGGTCGTCGACTTCGATGCGCCGCGGCAGCCAGCGCAAGCCGAGCAGGATCAGCACGAGCGTCACGACTTCGACTGCGATCTGCGTCAGCGCCAGGTCGGGCGCCGAAAACCAGGCGAAGGTGAGACAGGTGATGAGCCCGGTGCCGCCCAGCATGACGAGCGCCGCCAGCCGGTGATACTTCGCCTGCATCGCCGCGCCGATGGCGCAGGCCGCGCCGATCAGCCACATCAGCGCGAAGGCCGGATCGACCCGCGACGGCGCCTGCGTGCCCCAGAAGGTGAAGCTTTCGTGCAGTGCGACCCAGGCCGCACCGACCGAGACGCACACCACCACGACGAGCTGGGTCTGCAGATGACGCGAGTACAGCCGGCGCTTGATGCGATCGGCCGACCGGATCAGCGCGACGATGATGACGTCGAACGCGCGCCGGCCGTCGAAGCGATCGATCAGCGGCGCGGCGCCATGCACTTCGCCGCGCCGCTTCAGGAACAGATAGAAGCCCGCGCCGCCCGCCAGCGCCAGCACGCTCATGACCAGCGGCTGCGTCAGTCCGTGCCACACGGACAGGCTGAACTCCGGCATTCCCAGGCCAAGGATCGAGCGGCCGGCACTGTGGAGGAATGGCCCGACCGTCACGGCCGGCATGACACCGACCAGCAGACACGCCGTCACCAGCAGTGCGCTCGGCGCCAGCATCCAGCGATGCGGATCGTGCGGCGTGCGCGGCAGATTGTCGGCGAGCGGACCGAAGAACACCTGGTGGATGAAGCGCAGCGAATACGCCACGCTGAAGGCGCTCGCGAGCGTCGCCACTGCGGGCAGACCGATGCGCAGCCACGGACTGTGTCCGGCAAAGATGGTCTCGGCGAAGAACATTTCCTTGGAGAGGAAGCCGTTGAGCAGCGGCACGCCGGCCATCGCCGCCGCCGCCACCGTTGCCAGCGTCGCCGTGATCGGCATGGCCTTGGACAACCCGCTCAGCAGCCGCAGATCGCGCGTGCCCGTTTCGTGGTCGACGATGCCCGCCGCCATGAACAGCGACGCCTTGAACGTCGCGTGATTCATCATGTGAAAGACGGCGGCGATCAGCGCCAGCGGACTGTTCATGCCCAGCAGCAGCGTGATCAGCCCGAGATGACTGATGGTCGAATACGCCAGCACGCCCTTCATGTCGCGCTGGAACACGGCCGCGAATGCACCGATCAGCAGCGAACACAGTCCCGCCCCGCCGACGATGAAGAACCACAGATCGGTGCCCGCCAGCACCGGCCACAGCCGCGCCAGCAGGAACACGCCCGCCTTCACCATCGTCGCCGAATGCAGGTACGCGGACACCGGCGTCGGCGCGGCCATCGCGTTCGGCAGCCAGAAGTGGAACGGGAACTGCGCGCTCTTGGTCAGCGCGCCCAGCGCCACCAGCACGACGGCGATCGGATACCACTCATGCGCGCGAATGATCTCGGCGGACGCGAGCACCTGGTCGAGATCGTAGCTGCCAGCGATCTGGCCGATGACGATCACGCCGGCGAGCAGACACAGTCCGCCGGCCGCCGTGACGGTCGAGGCCATGCGGGCACCACGCCGCGCATCGGGCAGGTGATACCAGTAGGCGATCAGCATGAACGAGGTCAGGCTGGTGAGTTCCCAGAAGATCACCAGCTGGATCAGGTTGCCCGACAGCACCATCCCGACCATCGCGCCCATGAACGCGAGCAGGAAGGAGAAGAAGCGCGGCACCGGATCGGCCGGCGACATGTAGTAGCGCGCATAGAGCACCACCAGCGCGCCCATGCCGGTGACGAGCTGCGCGAACAGCCAGGAATAGCCGTCGAGCCGCAGATAGAAATCGAGTCCGAACTGCGGCAGCCAGGGAATGACGACACGGACGACTTCGCCGTCGGCGATCTGCGGGAACAGGCTGATAGCGAGGCCGAAACAGGTGATGCTCACCGCTCCCGCGAGCCAGGCCTCGGCGTTGCGGGCATTCGACGGCAGGAAGGCGGCGCACAGCGCGCCCAGGAACGGCAACAGGACGATCAATGTCAGCTGCATGACCGACCGCTCCTTTTTCTCATCTCTCTCTGCCTCTTCGCCATCGTCGCCTGCTTGATTCGGGGCATGCCGGACCGCACGCCGGCATTCGTGGAGCGGTGTAGTGTCGGTTCCGCGCTAACTGCTTTCCTTGGGCGCATGGCGCCGCGTGGTGATACCGCACCGCATCCTGACGGAAGCAGCGACGGCCGCCAGATCGTAGCGGCAATCGCCGGAGCACGCACGCATTGTTTTCATTCGGGATTACGCTCGGCATCGCGGCCCAACCCCGTGCCGCGAAACGCGCGCGTGAGTACACTTCGTCGCGTCATTCTGGAAGTACTGCCCATGAAAAAGTCTTTCGCCACGGTTCTCGCGCTGCTTGCGCTGGCGGCCTGCGGCAATTCGCCGAGCCCTGCTCCGGTCGCGGCCCGTTCTTCCGCGCCCTCCGTCGACAACCTGCCGGCCGACGGCGCCTTCGTCGGTCGCGTATGGGTGTCCACCCGGCCGGGACGACCGCTCGGCTCCATGATCGTGTTCCTGCCCAATCGCAGCCTGATCATGGATTCGTGTTTCGAGACCTACCGGATCTCGGAATGGGGCGTCATGGGCGACACCATCCGCTGGCGCGAGGACAGCATTCCGATCGAAGCGTCGGTGTCGCTGCCCAGCCCGGATGAACTGACGCTGCAGATCGTCGGACAGAACGAGGCGCAGACGTATATCGCGGCGTCCGTGCCGTACGTGTGTCCGGACATGCCGAAGTGAAGCTTGTAGGTCAGGCTTTAGCCTGACTCCTTGGTTTGGCCTGATTCCTCAGAAGGCCGGCTGAAGCCGGCCCCACAGGAAGAAACAAAACCCTCCGCCCTGCGCCCGATGTGCTCTTCGCCGCGTCGCTTCGCCAGCTCCACCTGGCGATGGCGCTCGCGCAGACCGGCCTGCTTCTCCTGCGACTTCTGTCCATGACACGCGGGGCAACTCACGCCCTCGACGAACAGATCCGAGCGCTTGTCTTCCTCGCCGATCGGATTGCGGCACGAACGGCACAGATCATGTTTGCCGGGCTGCAGGCCGTGCCCGACGGCGACCCGCTCATCGAAGACGAAACACTCTCCCTGCCAGCGACTCTCGCTCTCCGGAACCGTCTCCAGGTATTTCAGAATGCCTCCCTGCAGGTGGTAGACCTCTTCGAAGCCTTCCGAGCGCAGGAACGCGGTCGACTTCTCGCAGCGGATGCCGCCGGTGCAGAACATCGCGACTTTCTTCTTCGCACGCAGTCCCTCGTGACTGCGGACCCACGCTGGCAGTTCGCTGAAGCTGCGCGTCTGCGGATTCACCGCGCCTGCGAAACTGCCGAGCGCCACTTCGTAGTCATTGCGCACGTCGACCACGACGACATCGGGATCCGCGATCAGCCGGTTCCAGTCCTGAGGCTTCACGTAGGTGCCGGCCATGCGTGTCGGATCGACGCCCGGCACACCCATCGTGACGATCTCCTTCTTGAGCCGCACCTTCATGCGATAGAAAGGTTGGCGCGACGCACCCGACTCCTTGTGTTCCAGATCGGCCAGGCGCGGATCGCGACGCAGCCAGTCGAGCACTTCGCGCACCTGCTGCGCCTCGCCCGCGATCGTGCCGTTCACGCCTTCGGCGGCGAGCAGGATCGTGCCCTTTACGCCGCGTTCTTCGCAGAACGCCAGCAGGGGCGCCTTGAGGTCGGCGAAATCCGGCAGGGCAACGAACTTGTAGAAGGCGGCGGCGATCATGGAAGGACACGGTCGGCGGGAGGGCCGGAAGAATAGCCGCAAAAGGCGCAAAAGGCGCAAAGGAGAAGCTCGGTTTTCTTCCTGTAGGTCAGGCTTTCCCGCGGGATTTCCTTCGGTCACAGCCTGACTCCTCAGAGGCCGGCTCAAGCCGGCCCCACAGGAAGAGGAAATGCCCGGATTCGACCGCAAGAACCCGGGTGTCAGGGAATGCCTGCCCCGGCACTCTGCGCCCATCGATCTTGCCTCATCCGGAGAACGCGCCATGATTACCTCAGCCACCGTCATTGCCCTGCCGTCTGCGATGAATACCCGCTCCGCCTACACGAACGACGATGCCCGCTGGGCCGCGGTCGTACGCCGCGATCACGAAGCGGACGGCCAGTTCTTTTATTCCGTGCGCACGACCGGCGTGTACTGCCGCCCGTCCTGCGCATCGCGTCGCGCACGACGCGAGAACGTCGGTTTCTACGGCACCGCGGCCGCGGCCGAGAAGGCCGGCTTCCGTCCGTGCAAGCGCTGCAAGCCGGATCGACCGGCGCTGGCCGCGCAGTACGCCGAGCGGATTGCACGCGCATGTCGACTCATCGAACGCAGCGAATCCGCGCCCACGCTGAACGAGCTGGCGAAGTCGACGCAGCTCAGTCCCTATCACTTCCATCGCATCTTCAAGGCAGTCACCGGCGTGACGCCGAAGGCCTATGCGACGGCGCATCGCAGCCGGCGCACGCGCAGCAACCTGAGCGGTCGCGCCTCGGTGACACAGGCGATCTACGACAGCGGCTTCAATTCCAACGCGCCGTTCTATGCACAGTCGAAGGACGTGCTCGGCATGCAGCCGCGCCAGTTCCGCGCCGGCGGCGCCGATGCGGCCATCCGCTTCGCCGTCGGCCAGTGTTCGCTCGGCGCCGTCCTCGTGGCCGCGACCGACAAGGGCGTGTGCTCGATCCTGCTGGGCGACGATCCGGAAGCACTCGTGCGCGATCTGCAGGACCGGTTCGATCGCGCCGAACTCATCGGCGGCGATGCCGACTTCGAACGACTCGTGGCGCGAGTCGTCGGAATGGTGGAACAACCCTCGCGCGGTCTCGATCTGCCGCTCGACATCCGCGGCACCGCGTTCCAGCAACGCGTGTGGCAGGCGCTGCGCAAGATCCCGGCCGGCGCCACGATCAGCTACGCCGAGATGGCGAAGCGCATCGGTGCGCCAAAAGCGATACGCGCCGTCGCAGGCGCCTGTGCCGCGAATCCCATCGCCATCGCGATTCCCTGTCATCGCGTGGTGCGCACCGATGGCGACCTCTCCGGCTATCGCTGGGGCATCGAACGCAAGCGCGTACTGCTGGAACGCGAGAAGGCTGCCTGACCGTGCACGCTCGCACATCCTCGACGCGGACGGTCGATCCGGCCGCCCGCGTCGCCCGCCACGACTGGCCGCAAGCGTATGAACAACTCGATGCTCGCGGCTTCACCGTGCTCGAAGGTCTGCTCGATGAGCAGGAATGCGGCGAGCTTCGGGCTCTCTACTCCGCGGACCACGGATTCCGCAAACGCGTCGTGATGCAACGGCACGGCTATGGCCGCGGCGAGTACAGATATTTCGCCTATCCGCTGCCGCCGCTCATCACGGATCTGCGCACACACCTGTATCCGCGGCTGGCGGGAATCGCGAATCGCTGGCTTGAGCAGCTGCGAATCGACACGCGCTTTCCTGACGATCACCACTCGTTTCTGCAGCGCTGCCACGTCGCCGGCCAGACGCTGGCAACGCCGCTGCTCCTGCGCTACGGCGCCGGCGACTACAACTGTCTGCACCAGGATCTGTACGGCGAGCACGTGTTTCCGCTGCAGGCCGCGGCCTTGCTGTCGCAACCCGGCGAAGACTTCACCGGCGGCGAATTCGTTCTCACCGAACAACGTCCTCGAATGCAATCGCGCGCCGCTGTCGTGCCACTGCGTCGAGGCGACCTCGTGATCTTCGCCGTTCACCATCGACCGGTGCGCGGCACCCGCGGCAGCTATCGCGTCAATATGCGTCACGGCGTCAGCACCGTCGATTCCGGCGAGCGCTTCACTGCGGGCGTCATCTTTCACGACGCCGGGACGTAAGAAGAGGGAGAGCCGCAAAGACCGCATAAAGGAACGGGAATTTCTTCTGATCCCTTCTTTTGTGCGGTCCTTGCGGCTCTCCTCTCTTCCCATTGAACCCGGCAAAGCCTTCGCGTCATAGTCGACGCATGCCCACCGTCGATCTCGTTGCCGGAATTCCCTCGCAGGCGATTGCTCGCATCGGCGAGCGCGAACGCGCCCGTTATCTCGCGGCGCATCCGGTCTGCGCGGCGGCGACGCACGCTTCGGCAGCCCACTGGCTCGATGGCGTGCCGATGCACTGGATGACGGACTGGGGTCTGCCGGTGCCGCTCGTCGTGAAGCAGGCCAGCGGTTCGATCGTCGAAGACATCGACGGCCATCGTTACGGCGATTTCTGCCTGGGCGATACCGGCGCGATGTTCGGTCATTCGCCGGCGCCCGTCGCGGAAGCGATCCGGCAACAATCATCGCGCGGACTGACGTGCATGCTGCCAGTCGAAGCGACGGCGCGGATCGGCGAACTGCTGGCCGCCCACTTCAGCCTGCCCTGCTGGCAGATGACCCAGACCGCGACGGATGCGAACCGCGCCGTCGTGCGCTGGGCGCGGGCGCTGACCCGACGCAAGCGCATTCTGGTGTTCGAGGGCTGCTATCACGGCTCGCTCGAAGACACGATGGTCGAACTGTCGGACGGCAGCGTGACACCGCGTCGCGGTCAGGTCGGCCAGGTCGCGGACTTCGCTGCGCTCGCGCGCGTCGTCGAGTTCAACGACCTCGCCGGACTCGAAGCGGCACTGGCCTGGGAAGACGTGGCCTGCGTGCTGGCCGAACCGGTCATGACCAACGCCGGCATGGTGCTGCCGCAGCCAGGCTTCTGGGAGCAGGCGCGCGCCCTGTGCGACCGCTACGGCACGCTGCTGGCCATCGACGAGACTCACACGCTGAGCAGCGGCCCCGGCGGCTATGCACGACGCATCGGCCTGCGCGCGGACTTCGTCGTCGCCGGCAAGGCCATCGCGGGCGGCGTACCCTGCGCCGTGTACGGTTTCACGACCGAACTCGCGCAGGCCATGTCCGCCTTGCTGCGCGAGAAGCCGTCGGGACATTCGGGCATGGGCACGACGCTCGCTGCGAATGCCCTGGCGAGTGCCGCGCTTGCCGCTTGCCTGGAGCATGTGATGACCGAGGACGCCTACCGGCACATGACCGATCTGTCTGCGCAACTCGTCGCCGGCATCGAGAACATCATCCAGCGGCACGCGCTGCCCTGGCACGTCAGCAACGTCGGCGCGCGCAGCGAGCTGTGCTTCTCGCGAATGCCTGCGCTCACCGCGCGGGAATCGCTCAGCGCCGCCGTGCCCGTGCTGGAACGGACGCTCCATCTCTACCTGCTGAACCGCGGCGTGCTCATCACACCCTTCCACAACATGATGCTGATCAGTCCCGCCACCGAACCTGCCCAGGTTCGCGCGCTGCTCGATGCGCTCGACGCCTGCTGCACCGAACTGCTGTCATGAACCCGCACGCCGATCCCGCTGAAGCGCGCGACTTTCTCGCGGCCCATCCCGACATCGAAGCGATCGAACTGCTGATCACCGATCCCGGCGGCGTCGCCCGCGGCAAGCTCGTCGCCCGCGAAGAACTGGAAGGCATCTATCGCGAAGGCCGCTATGTCGCCGGCTCGATTCTCGGACTCGACATCACGGGCGAGGACGTCGAAGCCACCGGCCTCGTCTGGTCCGTCGGCGATGCGGACCGACGCTGCTGGCCGATTCCGGGAACGCTGAAACGCACGCCGTGGACACGGCGTCCCTGCGCGCAGGTGCTGCTGACGATGCACGATCTCGACGGCACGCCGACGTACGCCGATCCGCGGCACGC
Source organism: Povalibacter sp. (assembly GCF_036735925.1). NCBI lineage: Bacteria > Pseudomonadati > Pseudomonadota > Gammaproteobacteria > Steroidobacterales > Steroidobacteraceae > Povalibacter > Povalibacter sp. The sequence continues at coordinate 19,658 of NZ_DAINNK010000037.1, read as the reverse complement.
ACTGGCGCGATCGATTGCGGCGCTCGCGCCGTTGACGCCGGTCGTCGCCGCCGAGATCGAGTTCTATCTCCTGACGCGCGATGCGGACGGCACGCTGCGGCCCGCATCGGGACTGCTCTCCGGCCGCAGACAGGCGCGCTTCGATTCCTATGGACTCGGCAAGCTCGACGACATGTCGCCGGTGTTCGACGACATCTACGCCGCCGCGAAGTCGATGGACCTGCCGCTGCGCACGCTCATGTCCGAATACGCGCCCGGCCAGTTCGAGATCACGCTGCTGCATCGGGCCGACGCATTGCGCGCGATCGACGAAGCCATCGTCTTCAAGCGCCTGATCCGCGGCGTCGCGCTGCGACACGGCTTGATTGCGTGCTTCATGGCCAAGCCCTTCGAGGAGCAGGCCGGCAGCGGCATGCACGTGCACGTCAGCCTGCAGAACGATGCAGGCGAAAATGTCTTCGGCAGCGACGATCCGGCCGGCACGCCGCTGCTGCGTCATGCGATCGGCGGGCTGCAGAAGACGATGGCGGAATCGATGCTGATCTTCGCGCCGAATGCGAATTCGTACCGGCGCTTCCGCCGCATGAGTTACGCGCCCGTGGCGCCGACCTGGGGAATCAACAACCGTTCGGTGAGCCTGCGGATTCCCGCCGGTGGCGCAGCGAGTCGGCATGTCGAGCATCGTGTCAGCGGCGCGGATGCAAATCCGTATCTCGTCGCGGCGACCGTTCTTGCGGGCGTGCGTGTCGGCCTAGATGGCCATTCCGATCCCGGCCCACCGATCACTGGCAATGGTTACGAAGCCACTGCGACCGCAACACTGCCGCACGACTGGCACAGCGCCATCCGCGCCGCCGACCAGTCGCAGTTCCTGCGTAACGCACTCGGCGCCGAGTTGATGCAAGCCTTCATCGCGATCAAGCAGCAGGAGTGCGACAAGTTCAACGCGAAAGTGAGCGCAGCGGACTACGAGTGGTACCTGGAGAATTGAGCATGAGGATTCGCTCCGCCTGTGGGGCCGGCTTCAGCCGGCCTGAAGAATGTCAGGCTGAAGCCTGACCCACAGGAAGAGGCAGGAGCGACGCTTACGTCGTCGCGGTCAGCGTGCGCGGCGGAATGCGCCCGAACTGGCCGGAATTGAAATCGCGGATGGCCTGCTCGATCTCCTCGTTCGTGTTCATCACGAACGGTCCGTAGCCCGCGATCGGTTCGTCCAGCGGCTCGCCGCTCAGCACCAGGAAGCTCGCATCGACGCCGCCGGCTTCCAGCAGCACCTCGCCGGCTTCGCGATCCATGAGCACGAACTGTCCTTCGCGAACGATGTCGCCGCCGTTGATCTGCACATTGCCGCGCAGGATCACCAGTGCCACGGTGTTGCCTTCCTTGAAGTTCAACGTCGCATTGCGACCCTGCTCGAGCCGCACATCCCACACATCCACCGGACTGAACGTGCGTGCCGCACCGCGGCGTCCGTCGAACTCGCCCGCGATCACGCGCACGCTGCCGGCCTCGCCGGGCAGCGCCACCACGGGAATGTCCTCGTTCAGCAGCGTCTGATAGCTCGGCGCCGTCATCTTGTCCTTCGCCGGCAGATTCACCCACAACTGCACCATGTGCAGGTTGCCGCCGCGACGCGTGAAGGCCTCGGAATGGAATTCCTCGTGCAGGATGCCGGCGCCCGCCGTCATCCACTGCACATCGCCCGGGCCGATCCTGCCGCCGGCGCCGGTGGAATCGCGATGCTCGACCTCGCCCTCATAGACGACCGTGACGGTCTCGAAACCGCGATGCGGATGCTCGCCCACGCCGCGCCGGCCGTTGCCCGGCGTGAACGCGAACGGACCGGCATGATCGAGCAGCAGGAACGGACTCAGATGCTGGCCCTGGCTGTTGTACGAAAAGAGCGAGCGCACCGGAAAACCGTCGCCCACCCAGTGCTTCCCGGGCGCGCTGTAAATACCGACGATCTGTTTCATGGCTGCCTCCTTCGACAGGGTTCCAACTGGCGAACGACGATACGCGTGGAACGACGATGCCGGTAGACGGCGATCCTGCTACTGTCCGTTCCACCCATGGAACGATGATCCGCGCATGCAGGATCTGAACGATCTCTACTACTTCGCCCAGGTGGTCGAACACGGCGGCTTCGCGCCTGCCAGCCGTGCGCTGGGATTGCCGAAGTCGAAACTCAGCCGCCGCATCGCCCTGCTGGAAGAACGCCTCGGCGTGCGTCTCATCCAGCGATCGACCCGGCATTTCTCCGTCACCGACATCGGTCAGGACTACTACGCACATTGCCGCGCCATGCTGCTGGAAGCCGACGCGGCGCAAGCCGCCATCGAACAGACCCGCAGCGAACCGAGCGGCGTCCTGCGCGTGACCTGCCCCATTGCCCTGCTGCATGCGCGCGTCGGCACGATGCTGACGGAGTTCATGGCGGCGTGTCCGAAGATCGAACTGCACCTTGAAGCGACCAACCGTCGCGTCGACGTGATCGCCGAAGGCATCGACATCGCACTGCGGGCGCGGCCGGCGCCGCTCGACAGCAGCGACCTGATGCTGAAGGTGCTGGGCGAACGCGGTCATGCGCTCGTCGCGAGTCGTGCGTTTCTCGAACGGCACGGACCGATCGACGTGCCGACCGATCTGACGACTCGCCCCACGCTCGATCTCGGCCCCGCACGCCAGGAACACATCTGGATGCTCGAAGCCATCGACGGTGCGCGAGCGGAAGTCCGCCATCATCCCCGACTGGTGACCGACGACATGCTCACCCTGCGCAACGCCGCACTCGCTGGCACAGGCATCGCGCAACTGCCGTTGCTGATGGTCAGCGATGACATTCGCGCTGGAACGCTGCTGCACGTGCTGCCGTCATGGGCGCCGCGCCGTCACATCGTTCACGCGGTGTATGCGTCGAAACGCGGCCTGCGTCCGTCGGTGCGCGCGCTGCTCGATCACCTGGGCGAGCGGTTCGCGCAGTTGCGCGAGGACTGAGTCTGGGCGGGGCCTCTTACTGTGGGGCCGGCTTTCCCGTGGGATTCCCTTCGGTCACAGCCGGCCTCCTTATCAGAGTCAGGCTGAAGCCTGACCTACAGAAAGACCGCATCTGCTCTGCAGACCACCGCCGCATCGCCCCGTTGCCTTCGCAACAGACGACGCCCTCGACCGAAAACCGCAGCAAAAGCGCTCTGCAGAACGCATAAATCTTTGCATTCCGGCGTGTAGACGCCCTCTCGCAGCCGCGCGTAGGCTCCGCAGCCGCTGAAACGAAAACAAAAAGAAACGAATCGCGCACCAAACGAAAATCCAGTCAGGGGGAATCATGTTCGCATCAGCGTCTGAAGGACGGTCGTGGGGATGGCTCATTGGCGTGACCGTGGCGGGACTGGCAGGCGCGGCGAACGCGCAGGATGTTCAGCCGCGCCCCGGTGTCGGCGCCGTCGTCGAAGAGGTCATCGTCACTGCACAGAAGCGCGAAGAAAGCGGGCAGGACGTGCCCATCTCGCTGGAAGTGATGAGCGCGGAGCGGATCGCCAATCTGCAACTGGTCAGCGGCACCGAGATCGCGCGACAGACGCCCAACCTGCAGGTGTCGAACCTCGGCAACGAAGATCAGCCGAAGTTCTCGCTGCGCGGCATCGCGACGCCGGACTTCAATCTCAACACGACCTCGCCCACCGGCGTGTTCTATGACGAAGTGTATGTCGCGAGCCAGTTCCTCGGCGGCCCGCAGATCTTCGACCTTGAACGCGTCGAAGTGCTGCGCGGTCCGCAGGGCACGCTGTTCGGCAAGAACACCACCGGCGGCGCGATCAACTTCATCACCCGCTCGCCGAGCTACGAGACCGAAGGCTATGTCTCCGTGCAGGCGGGCAACCACGACTACGTCCATGCCACCGGCGCATTCAATCTGCCGCTGGTGAAGGACAAACTCGCCGCGCGTCTCGCCGCCAACTACACACGCAGCGATGGCTGGATCCGCAACTACAATCCGGCCGGCGAGGATCTGTCATCGATCGACAACTACGCACTGCGCCTGAGCCTGCTGTTCGAACCGACCGAGAACACCAGCGCGAAGCTGCGGCTGCTGCATTCGCGCAGCAATCCGACCAACATCGGCGTCATCAACTACGGCACCGGCCCCGGCGACACCAATGCCTTCGGCGTGAATCCTCGCGTGAACCCGCTCACCGGCGAGAACTTCGACGCCTGGGAGGGCTACTACGACCGCACCGGCGGCGAAATCATCGCCGACGGCGACGGCGCCATCCTCACCATCGATCAGAAGATCGGCCAGCTCACGCTGACCTCGATCACGTCCTACATCGAAGGCGACTTCAAGAACAACGTCGACGCCGACGGCTCGATCGCACCCCTGCTCGCCATCGACTTCTACGCCCGCACGCGCGAGATCGGCCAGGACCTGCGCATCTCGAGCAACTACGACCGCCCGTTCAACTTCATCGCCGGCCTGTACTACAACCACGATGTCACCGGCATCAACACCGACTACACGCTGTTCGCCGCCGTCGATCTCGCCCAGAGCTACGAACAGAAACGCACCTCGTACGCCGCCTACGCGGACATGACCTACGACCTGACTCCGGACTGGACCCTGTACGGCGGCCTGCGCTGGACCGACGATGAAGGCAAGGCCACCGACTTCCAGGTCGTGCCCATCATTCCGGTACAGCCGACCCAGAGCTACGAGGATTCCGCGCCCACCGGCCGCATCGGCGTACGCTACAAATTCAGCGACGACGTGATGGCTTATGCACAGTACGCGCGCGGCTATCGCAGCAGCACCATCAACGGCAGCGCACTGACGAATGCCAGCGACTTCAACGTCGCGGATCCCGAGAAACTGAACTCCTACGAAGTCGGCCTGAAATCGCAGTTCTTCGACGACCGGCTGCAGCTCAATACGTCGGCGTTCTATTACCAGTACCTGAACCAGCAGTTCGTCAATGCGATCACGTTGACCGAATCGAAGATGGTGAACGCGGGCGAAGCCCGGCTGATGGGCCTGGAAGCGGAAGTGATCGCGCAGCTCACCGACCATCTGCGCCTGCGCTTCGGCATGGCGCTGCTCGACACCGAGTATGTCGAACTGCATCTCGCGCGCGGCACGCCGCTGGTCGACTACGACCTCGCCGGCAATGAGTTGATCGAGGCGCCGCACACGACATTCAGTCTCGCGCTCGACTGGTCGATGTTTGCGCTGGGCGCCGGACGCGTGCACGCCCATGTCGACGGCTCGCGGGTCGGCTCGAAGTTCTTCACGCCGTTCAACAATCTGCCGCCGAGCAATCTGTCGGTGGGCGAGGCCTACTACGAGGCGAATGCACGCGTCGTCTATCGCTCCGATTCGGGCCGTTACGAAGTCGGCGTCTGGGGCAAGAACCTGACGGACAACGACGAGGCCGCGGGCCAGGTGGGCGCCGATCAATCGACGTTCTACCAGCGCTTCACGGTGTCGCCGTATCCGCGGCGCTATGGCGTGGAGTTCAGCTACAACTTCTGACGATTCATGCTCACGAACGATACGAGCAGCCACCTGTCGCCGGCGATCCAGACGCGTCACCGGCAGATTCTCGACATCGCGCGGCGCACCGGCCGCGTGACCGTCGAAGCGCTGGCCGAACGGCTCGACGTGACGCCGCAGACGATCCGCAAGGATCTGAACGAACTGTGCGACCGCACGCTGCTGTCGCGCGTGCACGGCGGCGCCGTCATCACTTCGGGGGTCGACAATCTCGAGTACGAAGCACGGCGCCTGCTGACGAAGGAAGAAAAGCTGGCGATCGGCGCGGCGGCGGCCGCGCTGATTCCCGATCAGGCCTCGCTCTTCATCAACATCGGCACGACGACGGAAGAAGTCGCGCGCGCCCTGCACCAGCATTCCGGACTGCTGGTCATCACCAACAATCTCAACGTCGTCGACCAGCTCTATCGCAATCCCGGCATCGAAGTCATCGTCGCCGGCGGCCGCGTGCGCGCCATCGATCGCGCGGCGGTGGGCCCGTTCGCCGTCGATTTCATCCGGAACTTCAAGGTCGACTTCGCCGTGATCGGCACCTCCGCGATCGACGAGGACGGCGCGCTGCTGGACTTCGACATCAACGAAGTGCAGGTGTCGCAGACGATCATCCAGAACGCGCGACAGGTCATCCTGGTCGCGGACGGCAACAAGGTCGGCCGTCCGGCGCCGGTGCGCATCGGCCATCTGAGCGACGTCGATATTTTCGTCACCGACCGCCTGAGCGGTCCGCAGATGGCAGCCGTCTGCGAAACGCACGGCGTACGGGTCATCGAAACGCATTCGAAGTATCCGGGGGAACGCTGATTCGCTTGTTCTTCCCCTCCTCCGCTTGCGGGGGAGGGCAAGGGAGGGGGGCGCGCAGAATGCGCGTGCTTTCGCACGCCTGCCCCCATCCCAACCTTCCCCCGCAAGCGGGGGAAGGGGCGTGGTAGCGCAGACGGCACATCGACATATAGGGGGGGGTTCATGAAGGCATCGCGTTCCTGGTTCACGTGGGGATGGCTCGCCGTACTGATCGGCTGTCTGCTGGCGCACTGGATTCAGACATCCAGCGACATCCGCATTCAGGATGTGCGCTTCACCGGCGTGAACGGCAAGCCGATGAGCGCGCTGCTGTACATTCCGCCGAACGCAACCGCGAAGACGCCGGCGCCGGGCATCCTCGCGGTGCACGGCTACATCAACTCGCGCGAGACGCAATCGGGCTTCGCCATCGAATATGCGCGCCGCGGCTACGTGGTGCTGGCGCTCGATCAGACTGGTCACGGCTACAGCGCCGCGCCGGCTTTCGCCGATGGCTTCGGCGGACCGGCCGGCCTCAAGTATCTGCGCAGCCTCGACATCGTCGACGGCGACAACATCGGCCTGGAAGGTCACAGCATGGGCGGCGGCTCGGTGCTCGCCGCTGCCCTCGCCTATCCGGACGGCTACAAGTCGGTGGTATTGGAAGGCTCGGCAACGCGCACGCTGTTCTCGCCGCCGGGCGATGCGAAGTTCCCGCGCAATCTCGCCATCGTCTTCAGCAAGTACGACGAGTTCAGCCAGCTCATGTGGAGCGTGCCGCGCGCGGTCGACGTCACGCAAAGTCCCAAACTGCTCTCGCTCTTCGATACCCAGCAGCCGGTCGTCCCCGGTGAACTCCATGGCTCGATCGAGGACGGCACGGCGCGCATTCTCTACACCCCGGGCACCACGCATCCGGGCGATCACCTTTCGCCTGAAGCGATCGGCGACAGCATCGAGTGGTTCCAGCGCACGCTCGCTGGCGGCACGCCGCGCGACCGTGGCGATCAGATCTGGTGGTGGAAGGAGATCGGCACGCTGATCGCCTTCGGCGGATTCGTCGCCGTGCTGCTCGGCGCCTTCGACTGGCTGCTGCAACTGCCCGCCTTCGCTTCGTTGCGCAACGCTGCAATACCGGCGCGCGATCGTCGCGACGCGCGCTGGTGGATTGCGCTGGCATTGAGTGCGCTCGTGCCGGTGCTGACGTTCTATCCCTTCCTGACTCTCGGATCGCAGGCGCTGCCTGCATCGAAATGGCTGCCGCAAGGCATCACCAACCAGATCGTCGCCTGGGCGCTGCTCAATGGCGCGATCACGCTGGCGCTCGGCGTGCTGTTCAAGTCCGGCGCCGCGCGGCTGCCGGCGCGCTGGGGTGCATCGATCGCGATTGCGCTCGGCACGGTCGGCGTCGGTTATCTCGCGCTGCTGCTCGCGGATTATTTCTTCAAGGTCGATTTCCGTTTCTGGGTCGTGGCGCTCAAGCTGCTCGGCGCCGACCGGTTCACGACCTTCCTCATCTATCTCGTGCCGTTCACAGCCTTCTTCATCGTCGCCTTCCGCGCCCTGCACGGCTTCCTTGCCGTGAAGGGCGATTCGACGCGGCGAATCTATACGTCAGCACTCGTCGCGCTGGCGGGCGGCTTCGCGCTGTTCATCGTCGCGCAATACGCGCCGCTGTTCATCGCAGGGCATCTGCTGGTGCCGGCGCAGGCGCTGAACGCCATCATCTCGATCCAGTTCCTGCCGCTCATGAGCGTGTTCGCGATCATCAGCGTCTTCACCTGGCAGCGAACCGGTCACTACCTGCCCGGCGCGCTGATCAGCGGCCTGTTCGTGACCTGGTACATCGTCGCGGGCACCGCGACCCACGTGGCGTAGCGCCGCGACATTCATGAAGAAGGAGAATCCCATGCGAAGTGCAAAGATCCTGCTGGCCCTTGGCCTGGCGTGCGGCGCATCCGCCGCGATGGCGCAGGACAAACCGTTCCAGTTTGCCGGCGCGCCGTGCGTGACGCCGCCGCCCCTGCACTGCCCCGACAAGGATTGCTCGGGCGACCGCGTGATCAATCCCGGCAACGTCGTCGAGATGAAGACGCGTCGCACGTACTTCCTCGACTATCCGTGCGATCTCAAACCCGGCGAGAAGGTCACGTTCGTCCTCAGCCTGCACGGCGGCGGTTCGTACGGGAACTGGCAACGTCACTACTTTCCGCTGCTCGACTACAAGGACAAGTACCGCCTCGTGATCGCGACGCCGAATTCGCCGACGCGCGCCTGGTCGCCGGCCGATGATGAATATCTGCAGAACATCGTCACGTTCGTCTACGACCAGATCGGCAAGGACAACGTGAAAGCGTTCTGGCTCGCCGGCCACTCGCAGGGCGGCCAGACCTCGAACCGCCTGCTGCAGACCGACTTCTTTCGCGAAAAACTCACCGGCTGGGTAAGCCTGTCGGGCGGGCGGCTCGGTTCGAAACGCGAAGACATCCGCGCGACGATTCCCGGCACGCCGCCAGCCGCCGCGGGCGCTCCGCGCACGCTCGCCGCCTATGCGGAGAACCTGCCGGACTACCCGTTCTCTCATATCTATGAAGCGGGCGAACACGAGTACACGGCAGCCGGTGTGCCGAAGACCTCACCCTGGGCGGAAAAACTGCAATGCGGCAAGCGCGAGCAGCGCGCCGACATCGTCGACACCCAGGCCGGTTACGTCTTCGACGGCAGCGGCACGCGTCCGCCGAGCAAGATCTGGGGACTGCAGCCCGGCCCCGGCACCGCGCAGGTTTATGTCTATCCGGACTGTGCCGACGGCCGCGTCGTCGCCGACATCGTGCGCCTCGGCAAGGGTCACACCGAAGGACTCGAGCCGCATGTCACGGAAGAGATCGTCAAGCTGATGCTGTCGGCGCGATAACGATCGCGATTGCGGACAGGAGGAAAAACGGCAGACGGGTTTCATCCGCTCTGCCTGTGGGGCCGGCTTTCCCGCGGGATTTCCTTCGGTCACAGCCGGCCTTCTTAAGGAGTCAGGCTGAAGCCTGACCTACAAGAAGAACAGTTCAGGGGGTGCGAGTCGTCGACTTCTTCCCCCACCGCCATGCGAGCGGCTTCTCACCTTTCCACGCGGTGACCGCGATCAACATGACGGAAGCGAGAGCGAGGACCCCGAAAAAGCCGGCCACGTCATCCCGGGGACGGAAGTACCCGATGCCGATGCCGATCAGTGCGAAGTACAGCAGCAGCACTACCCAACCCTGCCATCTGACCGGAAGACCCCAGCCCCATCCATACCGCTTCACCGGAAACCAGTATCGAGGCTTGCCCTGTTCCATCTCGGTCTCCCTCTCACGTCGAATGCTGTAGTCAAACCGGAACGCGTGGCGATGGATGCCATCGAAGCGCAGGATCGGGCAGCTACTGACGCTGCTGTCGCGACAATGAAGATAGCGAATCTTTATGAGGATGCATTCTTCAACTTATAGAGACGCTACGATCCCTCCGGGAGATCTGCCGATGCGGTCACGAATTCATCGAACCGCGTCATCACATACAGCCCGTCGGTTTTCGATTCGCGGAACTCCACCCGGTAGGTCTGCCGATGCCCGATCGCGACGCCGAAGAGCACGACGGGGTTGAATACCCGCTGACCCATATATGCCAGTGCTTCATCGTCGAGCCGGCCCTGACCCGACGACAGCACCACTTCGGGGTCATGAACGCTGCCTCCATCGGCAACGTACGCGCTCACGATCAGCGTCACGGCATCGGCAACCTTGTGCTCGTCGGCCTGCTTCTGGAAGTATCGGTTCGACGCCGCCCAGTTCGCCTCCAGAACCTGCCGCAGGCGGGCTGCGGTCTTGATCGCCTTCCTGTCATTGCCCAGCTTTCTGTAGACATTCGCCAGATGGATGAGATTGCGTTCGAGCACGACGCTCTTCGTTCCATAGATTTCCGAATCGGCCGACAACGCCTTCTCGAAGAGTTGCTGGGCGTCCTGCCACTTGCCCTGTCGCTCATAGAATGTGGCCGCCCCGTACCGCACGAGCGCGAATTTCCAAAGCCGGAGTCCCCTGAAATCGCGCGTTTCCCACAGGGCCTTGGCATACATCGCTTCGGCGTCTGGAATCCGATCCAGGCTTTCGTAGATTCTCGCGAGCGACATCACGAGATCGACGGAAGCCGGATCCGCCTTTGCGACCAGCGCGGTTTCAAGCAACGACGCTGCTTCCGCCGGATTCCCCATCGACTCCAGAACGAGCGCGAGATTGCCGAGCGCCGACTGCACGACCGCACTGTCGGCCGGCAGGTTTTTCTGCTTTATCGTCAGCGACCGGCGGTACAACTCTTCCGCAGCGGCGAACTTGCGCTGCATGAAGTACTGCTTTCCCAGACCATCGAGTTCGCGGGAAATCTCCGGATACTCCTTTGCGCCGGCAAGCTCCTGGATCGCCAGGGCACGTCTGTAGAGTGGCTCTGCCTCGTCGTGCTTGTATTGCCGGTGATAGATCTCCGCCAGGTTGTGCAGGCTGTTGCTGAGCATCGGGTACTCGGGATCTCCCATTTGCTCGGCCAGTTCCACGGCCTGCAACCCGAGAGGCAACGCTGCCTTCAGCTGCCCCCGTTCAAGCAACACCGTCACTTTCGCATTCAGGAGTTCCCATCGTTCCCGTTGCGCCGTATCGGCGACGGCGGACAGCGGGATTGAAACCGCCAGCACAACGAGCGCGCACGTCGTGAAGAATGAAACGTGCCTGCGTGTGGACATCCCGCCTCTCCCTTCCCTGATTCGCGTTCTTCTGCAGCCGTGGCACTGAGCGCGCATCCGACCGCTTCGATCTTGATCGTCCCTGCTTGACGCAGGTGTAGTCGCATTCTGCGTACCCGATAGAGAAGGCCGCTCGTCAATCGACGAATATCCTCAACCACCTATCGGCATACAGCTGGCGATCGTCCTGACGAGACTGCACTGCCGTACCCTCTACGCCAGCAACAACTCCAGATCCTCCCTGCTCAGATTCCGGATCGATGCGTTGTCGGCGTTGACGATGGCATCCGCCAGATCGCGCTTGCTGGTTTGCAGTTCGAGGATCTTCTCTTCGACGGTGTCGCGGGCGATCAGGCGATAGGCGAACACTTGCTGTGTTTGGCCGATACGGTGCGCGCGATCGATGGCCTGCGCTTCGACTGCAGGATTCCACCAGGGATCGAGCAGGAATACGTACTGCGCGGCGGTGAGATTCAGGCCGACTCCGCCCGCCTTCAGGCTGATGAGGAACAGCTTGCAGTCAGGGTCGGACTGGAACCGTTGCACGCAGGCCTGCCGGTCGCGCGTCCTGCCGTCGAGATACTCGTACGTAATCTTCATGCGATCGAGCTCGGCGCGCAGGATGCCGAGCATCTGCGTGAACTGCGAGAACACCAGCACCTTGTGCCCCTCCTCGACGGCTTCCGCGAGGCGCGGCAACAGCATTTCGAGTTTCGCGGAAGATTCACGTTTCAGCTTGTCGTCGATCAGGCCCGGATGAATCGCCGCCTGGCGCAATCGCAGCAGCATCTCGAGAATCTGCATCCTGGATTTGTTGATGCCTTCGATGGCGATGCGGCTGAGCAGGGCTTTGCGATAGTGGTCGCGTAGCTCGTCGTAGCGCTTGCGCTGCTTGTCGTCCAGCTCGCAGTACAGCGTCTGCTCGACGCGCGCTGGCAGATCGCGTGCGACCTGCTCCTTGGTGCGCCTCAGCAGGAAGGGCCGCAGCGCATGCGCGATGAGCCTGCGGGCATCGTCGTCCGCCGTGCTGCCCGTCGTCATGTCCTTGAACAGCGCCGCAGTGCCGAACATGCCCGGGTTGAGGAACTCGAACAGACTCCACAGCTCGCCCAGGTGATTCTCGATCGGCGTACCGCTCAGGGCCAGACGATGGTCGGCGCGCAGCAGCCGCACGGCCTTGGCCGAATCGGATGCCGCATTCTTGATGGCCTGCGATTCGTCGAGGATCGCGTAGTCGAAGCGCATGTTCATGAGGTCGGCCGCGTCGCGCCGCAGCGTGCCGTAGGTGGTCAGCACGACGTCCCATTGCTCGAAATGCGCACGATCCTTCTGGCGCTGCGAACCGGTGTGATCCAGCATGCGCAATTGGGGCGTGAAGCGTGCAGCCTCCTGCTTCCAGTTGTAGACGAGTGATCGCGGGACCACGATCAGCGAAGGCGGCACCGATTGCGCCACGGCGCGGGAGGATTTTCTGCTGCGGCCTGCCACGCGTTCGGGGTGCGAACGCTGCATTCGACGGCTTTCGAGCAACGCCAGCACCTGCACTGTCTTGCCCAACCCCATGTCGTCGGCAAGACAGCCGCCGAAACCGTACTGCCGTAGAAAGGCGAACCAGCCGAGCGACTCGCGCTGGTACGGGCGCAGCTCGCCCCTAAAGCCAGGCGGCGGTTCCAGCGATGCGATGCCGCCGAAGCGTTTCAGATCGGCACGCAGCCTGGCGAACGGCTCGTCGACGCTGGCCTGCGACTGCTGCGCCAGCAACGCATCCAGCAGCCCTGCCTGACTGCGGCCGAAGCGCACATGGTCCTGGTGCGTCTTTCCGGTTCCGGCGAATCCGGCATAGCGTTGCAGCCATTGTTCAGGCAGCACGCCCCACGTGCCATCGCCGAGTCTGACGAACTGCTCGCCGCTGCGCGCTGCCCGCAACAGGTCCGGCAGGTGCGCGACCTGGTCACCGAAGTGCACGTCGGCATGCAGTTCGAACCAGTCGATACCGGATTGAACGCGTACGTCGATCCTGCCGGCCTGGCGGTACAGGCGTCCCTGCGCTTCGACCTGCCATCCGGCCGAGAGCAGTTCGGAGACGACTGCAGGCAGACGCCGCGAGGCAAACGTGAATGTGTCGTGCGCATCGAGACCGCTGGCGGGCCGGTGCTTCAGTCCCGCATCTATCAACCGCTGCCTCGCCGCCGTCTCCGCCTGCATGTCCCGGCGTATGAGTTGTCGCTGTTCCCTGGTCAGAAGTACGCCGCGCGGATCGGCATGGCCGATCACTGCATCTGCATACGCGAAGCCGAGCTCGCCTTCGTACTTGTCGCCTTCCCACGAACGCGGCGTCGGACGCAGACGCAGTTGCGGACGCGGTTCCATTGCGATTTCTTCGTAGCGCAGCGCCGGCGGCAATTCGATGGGCGGCAACGACGGCGATTGCACGAGTGCCGCCACGAACTCCCCCGCATCTGCGGCAGGCACGGACACTGGGCCCTTCTGTCGCAGCAGCCACATCCAGGGAAATGCATGAGCCGGCTGGTAGCGCGAGATCGTCGAGGGCGTGATCATGAGGCCCTGTCTGAGCAATACAGCGGGCTCGCTCAGACTCATCGTCTGCGTGTTCCGGCGCAACACACCCTGCACTTCGTAGCGATCGCCGGACGGCGCTGCAACCGTGAGCACGAATTCCCAGGGTTCGCCATCGTCCCACGACAACAGGGTCCACGATGACTGATCGTCCTCGGGCTGCAATCGCACGTAACAGCGCGTAGTCGCGCACAGCACGGGCAGCAATTCGCGTGCCTGTCCTTCCGACATCTGGTAGCGCGCAGCGAGCGCCGGGCGATATCTGAACGCCCCATAGGCCGGCATCGAATAAAAGTCATACCCGCCGAAGTACTCCTGCGCTCCGCCGAGCAGCGTCAGGACGCGACGATCCGGCGCATCGAGCAATTCTTCGACGACTTCTGCAGGCACGGCGCGCACTTTCGGCTTGCCCCAGCTGCCGTCCTTCCTGGGATCGCGCGTCATGACATGCAGCGCGATCGCACCGCTGGCGCGGGTCGACGCAACATCGATGACGTACAGCAACTGACGTGCGGAGGGCCAGTCCAGCATGGCTGGTGACTGCGATGCCCGCGACAGATCGCTGATCTCTTTCAGTTGCGTGCGCCACGCAGCCTTGGGCTGAGGTTTCTGCGGCTTTCGCGACCGTCCGGGCGACATGTCTGCCATGGGACGATCGAAGGCCCATGGCTCGATGTGCTGCAATCCGAGGCGCTTGCCGTCTCCGGCAGGCTGCAGTATCGGATCGTCCCGCACGCTGACGATCAATGCCCACAGATGCTTGCACGGCGCGTCCTCCGCATAGGGGCATGTACATGCTGCGCGCAAGCGCGACCCGCGACGTTCGAGCATCGTCTCGTAGAGTTCGCTGCCGCGAACGAGCGCCCGTACGCGCCGGTCATCGATCTCCTCGACGGCGACCCGGCCGCTGTCGGCATAAGCATCGCCACGCCGGCGCGTGGCACCGTCGAAATATGGCGCGAACTGCGTCAGAACGGACATCGGAAGCCTCGGGACCCGCTCAGCCTGTCCAGAGATTCAGCGTCGTGTGCCTTGCCACATGCCTGCGGCGTCTCCGCCGGCCGGTCGCGACGCAGCAGCAGCGACCAGACACTGATGTCTACGAAGAGGCTCAATCGCGGGATCTCTCCTTCCTGTAGTCATACCCGGCGTCCCATTCGAGCTTTCCAGCAAGTTCGAGCAGCGCCTTCTGACGCCGCCGGGCGATGAACTCCTGCAATGCCTTCGTGACGGCAGCGGCCTTGGTCTTTATCTACGCTGACCTTGAGCGACTGCTCGATCAGTTCCGGATCAACAGAGAGATTGGTTGCCATGTGTAACACCTCACACAGGAAGCTACACACGGCAATCGATGATGACCAGCCTCTCCTCAATGACGACACCTGGATCGACGGCGGCGGTCCATAGGGCAGAGAACGCAGCGGCGACGTCGCAGTGAGCTGTGTGTACGCGGCGGTTCGCTGCCCGCCAGTCGAATATCACCAACCAACTATCGCCATACTGCTACTCACCTGCATTCGCGACACTAGCACCTTCAAGAAAGATTCCCCGACGTTGGCATTCAAGGAAGTTGAGCATGCGACTGAACCGGTTCGAGCAGCCCTGCTGTTTTTCGTTTGTGCTGCGGTGGCAAATGCCGATGAGGGCAAACCCGTCGATGAAGGGGCCGTCTTCCAGACTCTTCCTGTGAAGGCGAGCAGTGACCTGGTCGAGACCTGGCGAAAACAGTACGAGGGCTTTGCCGAACCCAAAGCACTGGCGATGGCCCTGGGCGAAGACGGTGCCTGGGCGTTCGGCTGGCTGGAAAAAGCGCCCGGCGTACTGCCTGCCATCGGGGCCGCGCTGCAGGGTTGCGAGCAGGCACGGCGGCAGAAGGAAATCGCCACACCCTGCGAAATCATCCGGGTGAACGATCAGGAGCTCGAGCTTGGCCGGGCGTTCGCGAAGCGCATCAATGCGTCCGATGCAACGCCTGCCATGGTCTGGCGCTTCCAGAAAAATGACAGGACGCTCTACCTTGCCGGCTCGCTGCACGTCTTCAAGAGTTCGCTCTATCCCCTGCCCGCAGCTTATGAGAAGGCATTCTCCGACTCGGAGAGTCTGATCCTCGAAGTCAATCTGGCCGCGGTGCCTCCGCAGGATCTGATGAAGCTCCGGCAGAAGCATCTGATGCTTCCCGACGGCAAGACCCTGGATTCAGTGTTGCCCGAGCCGTTGCTGGAGAAGACAAAGAAAGAGATCGCCGATCTGGGCGTCCCCTGGAGCGCTGTGGCCACGCTGACGCCGGCGGCCCTCGGCATCGAGTTTTCGCAAGCGCTGTTCATGACTCGCGGATACTTTCCGCAGGCAGGTATCGATCAGCACCTGCTGACCCGGGCATTGCAGGGCGGCAAGACCGTCGACCAGCTGGAAACCCTGGAATTCCAGCTTGCGCTGCTGGGAGAAATGCCGGTCGACCTGCAGAAGATTCAGTCGCGAACGACCCTCGACAGCAAGACATTGAGTCACCGGCCCGATGAACTGCTGGAAGCCTGGTACCTCGGAGACCTGCAGCGAATCGCCAGCCTGATGGCGACGGACTACGACGCTTCCGCCGAACTCCGGAACTGGCACCGACGGGTCTTCCGGGAACGCAACGAGAAGATGGCCGACCAGATTGCCGGACTGCTCGAATCGGCACCGCAGACAAAGATGATCGTCGTCGGTACCGGCCATCTGGCTGGCGACGACAGCATCATTCAGCTGCTGGCGCAGAAAAAGATTACAGGCGTGCGGCTGAGCAGAGATGGATCACCGCTGAAAGAGGAGCGTGTCAGTCCTGGCCATTGATGCGCCCTGTCCGGGCGATGGCGACGCGCGGAGCGAGGTTCAGGCCTCGCCCGCAGCAGACCGGAAGAAGATGCGATTCCCGAACGACTGGCCCTGGATGACGTACAGGGCGTGCCCCACATCCTCGTAGCGCTGACGCTTGTAGAACGAAAGCGCCCGCGTGTTGCGCTCCCACGCGGAGAGCCAGACGCCCGCGCTGCCGGCCTCCCTGGCCCCGCGTTCAACCCGCTGAAGAAGCGCACGTCCCAGACCACGGCCTTGCGCCTGCGGCTGAACGTACAAGCGAACCAGCTCCGAGCCGCGAATACCAGGAACCGGAGACTCCGTATCGTTGCGCAGCACCTCGGCAAATCCCAGAAGACCCTCACCCTGTTCGGCCAGATAGAAAATCCTCTCTTCCTGAGATAGTCGCTGCACGAACGCAGTGTGACCGTACTCGGCAAATGCTTCCCTGGCCAGATCCGGACGGACGCCTTCCGTGGCATATGTGTCGAGGAAGACCTGTATCGCGAGCGCCGCGATGGCTTCAGCGTCGGCGACCGAGCCGACGCGAACTGAAGTGGCTGAAGTGACCACGATGTGTGATTTCGCTCAGACGCAGACCGCATTCCCACGTCGCAACGACGCAGGCGTGTTTCAGGAAGGAAGGAGGCGAGACATCGATGGCGGCGCTGATGCTGCGACAGCGCCCTTCTCTATCTCAGCGGAATCACCTTGAATTTCGCACCGTCGATTCTCATCCAGTAGCTGGCGAGCAGCGTGCCTCCCAAGGGGCTGGACTGCTCGATGGTCGCCATGCTGTTCGCACGGAACCGTTTCGATCCGCCGCTGGACTCCTGCCACGCCGAGCCGTCGCTCAGATAGAAGATGTGACGGTCGTCGATGGTCTTGCTGATGCGCGTGACTTCGAATGCCTTGGGAGCCTCGTCGATTCGCGGCGCAACCGTATCGCGTGAGGCTGCGACCGTCTTCTGGCTTGCGGCTTGTCCGCCCTGATCCGTCGACGGCCGAACCTTGGCTGTGTCCGTCGCCACAGGAGCGGGCGCCGCTTCCTGCGCAGCGCGCCCAGGCAACTCGTCGAAACATTGCAGCCGGGTTGCCCGGTCTGCGATCGCCTGGCACCGCGCCACTGCATCATCCAATCCCGCCGCCGTCGCCTGTGAAGCAAACGGCAGCGCCAGTGCCACGAGGAAAGCTTTGCGATGAAGTTTCATGGCCTCGTTATGCATGGACTTTCCGCTCCGGGTCAAGATCGCCGCCCTGACGGGCGGCGATCCTGAGCACTCGAGGTCTCTTAGAAAGACGTCGTGAGCCGGGCGTACCAGGTGCGGCCGAACGGATCCTCGAGGTATGCGTTGTAGCCACCCGGGGTGCTGTACGGGGTAGCCAACTGGTCGAACGCATTGAGGGCGCCCACCGTGATCCGACCCTGGTTGCTGAACATCAGATCGCTGAAGTCGTAGGAGTACGACAGGTCGAAGGTCGAATAGCTGGGCAGGGTCAGCTGACCGCCAGGAATGTTGCGGACGAACACACCGTCATGGAAGTGTCCGGACAGCAGCACGTTGTGCGAGCCGAGCGACCAGCCGATGCGGGGAGCCACGGTCCATTCCGGCAGTGCCGGATACACCGTCCCTTCATTGGTCTTGCCCTTGGCATCGACGACCGGACCGTTCTCGACCGACTGATACTCGTACTTGCGGACGTTGGTGGCGTTGGCGCCCAGCCGCAGTTCGCCGGCCCTGCCGAGATCCAGCCGGTAGTCCACCGCGATGTCGACCTGGGTCGTCTCCACGGCAGCCGCGTTGATGAAGCTGGTGATGACCCGGCCCAGCTGCGGTCCGGAGTACTGGATGCGGGGATCGTTCAATCCGCCGTTGGTCCATCGCTCGTGCGCCCCACTCAGGCAGGCATTGGTCGGCGTTGCACCGCACTGCGCATTGGCGTAGGCGGCGTAATTGACGGCATCGGCATTCAGGATGCTGGTTGACGGGTACTCCGTAATACGATCCGTGAAGTCGATGTTGACGTAGTCAGCCTTCAGGGACAGATCGCCGTCCAGCAGCTGCAACGCGAAGCCCACGGTGTAGCTTTCCGCCGTTTCCGGTTCCAGGCTCGGATTGCCCGCGACGGAGCTCACCACGAAGTTGGCGATCGTCGGGCTGCACCGGCCGCCGGAGAGCGCGCAGGTGGGATCGATCGTTTCCCGCGTGACGTTCGTCGTCGCCTTCTGCTGCCGCAGCGTGGGCGCCTGGAAGGACGTTCCCCAGGAAGCGCGCAGGGACAGGATATCGATGGGCGAATAGACGAGACCCACCTTGGGATCGAAGCTGCTGTCCATGTCGTCGACGTCGGTCAACCGGCCGGCCAGATCCAGGTTCAGCTTGCCCGCACGGTTGTCCATGAGCGGCAGACTGAACTCCGCAAAATAGGAGTTCGTCCGGCGACCGTCCCGGAAATCGGAATCGCAGCCCAGCGACCAGGAGTCGCAACCGCCGCGATGGCTGTCGGCGTAGTAGTCCTCTGCGGAGTCGAGCAGCTGCAGGCCCACCGCCACGCCGGCACGACCGCCGGGCAGAGAGAACAGCGAGCCGTTGCTCACGACCAGATCGACCGCCTGCAGCTTCGTTTCGCCGTTCCAGGTCGAACGATAGGCCACCTGGTCGGCAACGTACTGAGTGTTGTAGGCCGGGCTCGACTCGGGCGTGATGGTGCTGCCGCACACCCTGTCGACGCACTCGATCTGCGAGGTACCGAACGGGTTGTACCACTGGTCCCGGTTGGTACCGAGCTTGCCTTCCAGACCCAGGGCGATGCCCATGAGCGAGGCGTCGGCGCGCGTCTGCATGTCGCGGAAGCGGTTGTAGGTGTAATCGATGTCCGCCAGCCAGTTGTCGGTGATCTCGATATCGAAACCGACGGAATAGCGGCTGAAGGTTGCCTTGTTGGTCAGCGGTGACGAGTTGTCGTCATTCGAGACCGTCGGCAGGCCCTGGAAATCCTTGCCCAGCGGACGCCAGCCCGCGAACATCACGTCTTCATTGAACGCAACGCCCGATGTCGGATCGGTCGGCGCCCCCGATAGGATGACCCGGTTGTTGCCGTCACGATCGGCAATGCCGTCGCCATTGGCATCCAGCGCGAACAGCGGCTGACCCG